>CAYRNI010000017.1:0-26037 GCA_964425665.1 uncultured bacterium | reverse complement strand
CGATGTGACGAAGAAATCGCCGTCGGATACTGCGATAATCGCCATAATAGACCCAGAGAACAAATAAATTTCACTTGATATTTCATTTATCATCATTTAATCTGTATAAAATAGAAAATTGAAAATTAGAAATCGATATGAATAAAGAAATCGAAAAAATAATTAAAGATATAGGTTTTATTGAAAGTGTTTATCATAAACTAATATCCATACTTCCTTCATTCGACATAACAGATGAGAGAATATTACCTTATGGATTAAAACCGCATACTCGTTCCGTCAGTTGGCTCGTTGAACAGGTAATTACTCAACAAACAAAATTCCATTCAAAGGAGTTAGGACTCGACGATGTCGATTTCGATATGCCGGATACTTGCCTTCACGATTGCGAAATCAGAGTTGGTTCGAAAACATACTATGTCAATGTTAAAATTCATAATGTGGATAAGCGCGAAAACAAAAATGATATTGCGGCGGTCGAAAAATTATATATGCAATATCAGGCAAATCCATCGTATAATCTAATATACTCATGTTTTGGAATTAAATTTGAAAACATAAAAATTATTTTCGATAGAAATTATCTATGTGTTTTTTCGCCACAATTTTTGCCAATATATGTGAATCCTAGAAACGATAAAATTCAAGCATATTATCATCATAATCCGGAATACAGGACTCGAAAAAAATTTTTGAAATTACTTCGCACAAATTCGAGAAGTATAATACTTGGATAGTTGAGTATGCCGATGGAAGAAATTATAAACAAAATTTTCAATGAAGATGTGTTGGCGGGTATAGGGAAAATCCCAAACGAGTCGATAGATTTGATTATAGCCGACCCACCGTATTGTCTGGGAAAAGATTATGGGAATAATTCCGATAAAAAAAGCCCATCCGAATATCTCGAATGGAGCAAAAAATGGATAGATGCCGTAATCCCGAAGTTGAAAAATACAGGAAGTTTTTACATATTTCTTTCTTGGAGATACAGCCCCGAGATTTTCAGTTTCATCAAAACGAGATTGACTATGATAAACGAAATAATCTGGGACAGAAGAGTGCCAAGTATGGGGGGAAGCACTAGGAGATTTTCTTCCGTGCATGATAACATCGGTTTTTTCGTTAAAACGAAAAAATATTACTTCGATCTCGATGCTGTTAGAATTCCATACGACCCGAAGACAAAGAAAGCGAGAACTCGTTCTATTTTTGTCGGGAAAAAATGGCTCGAAGTCGGATATAACCCGAAGGATGTTTGGAGTGTTCCCAGAATCCATGCACAAGACCCCGAACGCGAAAACCATCCGACACAGAAACCGCTCGAAATAATAGAGAGAATTGTCAAAGCAAGTTGTCCGGAGGAAGGGATTGTTCTCGACCCATTTATGGGAAGTGGAACTACTGCTGCTGCTTGTGTAATAAATAATAGAAAATATGTAGGTTTCGAGGTAAATTCAAAATATTGCGAAATAATCGAAGAAAGAATTAAAAAACTTCGGGGGAAACTAACATTGTTTTCTTCGGATAATGAAGAAAAGCAGAAAAAGAAAAATGTCGGAAATATCGAGCAACTTTCTTTCGATTTTAAATAGTCTATTGTCTTTTCCACCAGACGATTTCCGCCAATATCAATGCGAGAAATGGTAGTGCCACAACAGAAAAATAAAATATTTTTCCCTGCTGCTGCGGCGTCAAATTCAATTTTCTATCAGTGGGATTTTTTGGACGAATCGAAATCAAATTCTCCTGTTCTCCGAGCCAATCCATACAATTCAGAGCGAAATCCTTATTTCCCGAAAAAGTGATGTATTTGTTCGTCACAAAATCGGGGTCGCCGATAATAACCATCCGAGAAAGCACCTTTCTGTTCGGGCTCTCCAACGCACAGGCAACTGTGACAGGTCCTTCTATATCTGCGCCGGGATTGTATTCCACACTATCAGAACGCCAACCGAATTCCGCCCAGGCATCTCTACTGCTTCGAGCCAATTCCGTATATTTGTAGAACGAAATCTTATTCCCGATTTTTACCATCGACCTCGCAGTCGGAAGCATAGTCGGTTCGTTGAAATCACGCGTAATCGGATGTTTCGCCTCATACGCCGTTATCAATGGCATCTCTGGACTCAGACCGAACATTCTTCCATTCGAGGATACATCGATTACCATATCGTCGAAAATTTTTACATTGTATTTCTGAAGCCAAACAGCGACAGATTCCGCCTGCCCTGGCTCGAGCATAATGAAGACTTTACCACCTCGCTCGAAATATGCACCGATTGTGTCGAGTTCCCCCGCTATAGGATTCGATTTCGGTCCGCAAACGATGAGAACACTGGCATCTTCGGGAATTTTACCCGTAGTGAGAAGGTTCAATGTGTCGAAATCGAAACCCTCGTATTTGATACCATCGGCGAAAGAACTTAATCCATCGGGTTTCTTAGAGTAGGGAGAAAATTCCTTATGACCTGTCAGAAAATAGACCTTTCTGCCGCCACCCGAGACGAGTTGCTTTATAGAATTGGTTATTTTCTGTTCGTCCGGGCTATCGATAAGTTTAGATTTATCACCGCATATAACCGCCACCTGCCCGTATTTCGATACGCCGTATTTTTTCGCCATCTGCGGTTGACGGTCGGGGTCGATGATTTTATGTTTTATTCGTGGGGAAAGTTCGGAATATTCTGTGATGAGGTCGATTACATCTCTATCCACAGGTGAACTCTCGCTATCGAACAGGATAATTTCGATATCTTTATCGATAGTGGGAATCAATTTCTCGGTGCCATCGGAAAGAGTATAAAGTTTCTCGCTGGTCAAATCGGTGCGGTATTTGTAGTGAACGCCTAAAATATTCGCTATAACCAAAATTCCGATAAAGAAAATCGAGCCGAGAACCGTGCTTGTGCCTCGGGAAAATTTTTGTGTCGCAAGAAATTCTCTCGTTCTTCGCCAAGAAAATACCAGCCATACTATAAGAACCAAAATTCCCAAAATCAATATGGCTTTTGCGATGAAAACAAATTCAGATAGAATCCACGATAACATCGCGCCGAGAAAGACCATATCGATTCCAAGTATGCCGAGTAATGTAAGGTATTTTCGCTTCATATTAGATTCCCCTCCATCGCCAGGATTCGAGCGAGCGATGAACCAGAAAAATCCCGAATATTCCGAAACTGACAAAATATATTATGTCCGATGTATTTATTATACCTTTTGCAAAATTTGTGAAATGCTTAGATAGACTGAGATATCCGAGCGTGCTCGAAAGAACGCCGCTGGAAAATAATGTGCTCCAATCTATAATCCATAAAAGCAGCAGCAACGCAAACGATACAAATGCCGCTATAATTTGATTTTTCATCAGCGAGGATATGAACTGCCCCAGTGGAATCGTCCCGATAGCGAGACATATCAATCCGAGATAGCCCGACCATACGGGTCCCCAGTCAATCCCCGGAGATGTGTAATAATCGAGGATTAGTTGAAAAATCAAGGTTGTCGAAAGCAATATCATAAAAATTGTGAAATTCGACAGCAGTTTTGCCCATACGATTTGCGATAACTTTACCGGCGATGTCATCAGCAGCTCCGCCGTTCCCGAATTTCTTTCGCTGGCGTAGGAACGCATCGTGAGAACGGGAATCAAAAATAATGCGATTATCGCGAGATTGCTGAAAAACGGCAGAACTACCCATCTGTTTGCACTCATCGGCGGCAGTGGAACATTGTATACCATCCGATATTCGACCGCCTGCGAGCATTGAAGTGCGAAATAACTCGCTATGTTGTAAAAAAGAAACCCCGTAATTGCGAGAAATATGGCGAGCATTATGTATGTCGTCGCCGAGGACAGAAACTGCGAGAGTTCCCGTTTGTAGATTGTCCATATCGTTCTCATAGAGCTTTCTCCTGTGACGATACGATTTCGAGAAAAACCTCTTCGAGACTCGCCTCCACGGGTGTGAGTTCGAGAATCGACCAATCGTTTTCGAGTGCGATTTTTGTTATCCGTTCGCGAGTTTTCCATTTCGGTTCGAACTCGACAAAGAACAAACTGTGTCGTTCCTGCGGGACCACACGAATCACGCCATCGAGTTCTAATAGAGCATTCTTGACCTCGTTTGCCGGTCCGTTCATCTCGACTTTGACGGCATTGACCTTACGGATTTTCTGTGCGAGTTCCGCCGGTGAACCGATTGCGAGAATTTTCCCCTTATTGATAATCGCGACTCTATCGCAGGTCATCTCGGCTTCGGGTAAAATATGCGTCGATAGAATAACAGTGTGTTCTCCGCCGAGATTTTTAATAAGTTCTCGTGTATATCTTATCTGCTCTGGGTCGAGACCGATTGTAGGTTCATCGAAAATCAGAACCGCAGGGTCGGCGATGATTGCCGATGCGAAACCGACTCGCTGACGATATCCCTTAGATAGTTGCGATATATATTTTTCCCAGACATCCTCGAGTTTGCAAACATTGCGGACATATTCGAGCCTCTGTGGAATCTTTTTCGAGGGGACTTTTTTGAGGTTGGCGACAAATTTCAAAAATTTACCGACCCGCATATCCTCGTATAGAGGAGGATTTTCGGGCATATATCCGATAGATTCTCTAACCCGCATAGACTGTTTGATAATATCGAAACCGTTGACAGTTGCTGTTCCCGACGATGGCGGAATAAATGTCGTTAAGATACGCATAGTTGTAGTTTTACCCGCGCCGTTCGGACCCAAAAGACCGAGTATTTCGCCATCGGCAACATCGAACGAGATATCGCTCAACGCCTCGAACTTCCCGTAGTATTTCACGATATTTTTTACTTGTATTCCAGCCATTAGAAATTCAAAATTCAAAATGCAAAATTTATATATGGAAAAATTTTCAAAATGCAAGCAAATATTTTACGGGAAAAGCCTTTTGACAAGTGGGGTTGCTCTCACACTCTCGATAAAATATCGTCGAGAAATGAATTCACATCGTCGAGCGTGCGGATATACGATAATCTTCTTCGGAATGACGAAGCATCGGGGATGTTTTTTGTCAGTTTCACCAAAAATTTTCTGCACCACTTCGATGCGATATCCTCGCCATAACTTTCGAATTCCTCTGCGATAAATTCTCTCATCGTTTCGACTCTGTTATAAAAGTCGAATTTGGGAATCGCTTTATTCTCGAAAAATGCTCGAACCTGAGTGAAAATCTCGAAATTTGCGATACCACCTCTCGCTATGGATACACCCGCCACATTTGTTGTTTCAACCATTTTCACCACATCGTCTATGGAGAATAAATCCCCACTGCCTATAATCGGGATGTGCAGTTTGTTCACGGCATCGGCGATAAGCGACCAATCCGATTTTCCCGAAAACATCTGTCGAGCAGACCTCGGATGAATAGTGATGAAACTTACACCGAGGTTCTCCAATTTTTCGAGAAGTTCGAGTGTTTCCCCCCATTCATCGCAGGAATTAAATCCACATCGCACTTTGACGGAAACGGGAATATTCGATTCCATAGCGGCGGAGACAATTTCGATTGCCAATTCACTGCTTTTCAGCAATGATGAACCTGCACCTCGTTTAGTTACTTTTTTCACCGGACAACCGAAATTTAAATCGAGCACCGAAAAACCACTGTCCCTAATCATCAATGCCGCTTTATACATAATATTTGGGTCGGCGGTGAAAAATTGTATCCCGATAGGTTTTTCTTCATCGGAAAATTTCATCAGTTCGAGAGTTCGTTCTGTGGAATACACGAGACCATCGGCGGAAATCATCTCGGTGAAGACGAGGTCTGCCCCAAATCGCCGAGCGAATCGACGATAGATATCGTTGGTATATCCCGCCATAGGCGCAGATAACACTATTTTTCGGTTTAGATTGAATAAATCGTTCATATCGAAAATGTAAAATCATTAAAATTATCGGAATTATAACTTATTCTGTGTAATTTTGAAGGTCATATAAATTAACCTCGCTGATATGGAAAAACAAAACACAGGGAGATTTCAAATGAAACAGGTTTTTTCCAGTTGCAAAATAACTTATGTTAATTTGTTTGGCAAGGGGAAAATAAGGAGAACTAAATGGTTGGGTGCATTCAATAACATAAATAATGCCAAAAAACTAATAACTATACCAGTTTTAACAATTACAAAACTCGCTTCTAATAAAAAATTTGTTTAATCATTTTTAATTTGTAATATTTTAAATATATATTTTATTAATCCTGAATTTAGAACTTGGACAAGGAGGTGTCGAGATGTCGGAACGAAAAGGAGGAGAATCTTTTCTCGCCGGTTTCCTAATCGGCGGAGTGATTGGGGCAGGTATCGCATTGCTTTTTGCTCCCGCTAAGGGGGAGGAAACTCGCGAATTCATTAAGACACACGCTACAAAAGCAATCGATGAAGGTAGAACGGAAGTCGATAAAATTCAGCAAGTTGTTCGCGATGAGGTAGGAAAAGTTCTCGAAAACAAGGAGGTTATTCGACAGGCGATTCAAAAGGGTATAGAGGCATTCAAATCTCGTGGGGAAAGTGTATCGGAAAATATCGACGAGAGTCAGGAGGAAGTAGATTGACTAACGAAGTAATTCTCCTTTTATTTTTCATATTTTTTGCGATATTCGGTGCATTAGGAATTTTTTTCCTGATAAGGTTGACGCTTCGTCTCGAGGAGGTCTCCAAGCAACTCGATAAGACATTAATTGTCTTACGAGAAAAAATTCCCGAGTTCACCGAGCAATCTCGAAATACTCTAAAAACAATCGAGATGACATCGCTTAAGGCGCAGAAACTTATGAATATAGTTCAAGCGCCGATAGAAAACATTCAATCATCGGGTGTTGCTCAGGCGATGACTGGATTTTTGCAGAGTTTCAGTTATTTCAAAAATCTTTTTACTAAATCCAAGAATCCAGAAAAAGGAAAAAGTAAGAAAGTGAAGGAGTAATTCGATGAGAATCGCTGTTCTTATGGGAGGGACATCCTCGGAGGTCGAGATTTCTCGAAAGACAGGCAAGGCGGTTGCGAGTGGACTTTCCAGTAAAGGACATAAGGTCGAAGTTTTCGATTGGGAGGAAGAACGAATCATAACCGATGTCGAAATCCTACGAGACTTCGATGTCGTATTTATCGCATATCACGGTGGTGCTGGCGAGGATGGTCGTGTTCAAGCGGCACTCGATGTGGCAGGATTGAAATATACAGGCTCGAATTATATCGCATCGGGTATCGGAATGAACAAGGTTCTGACAAAGGCGATTTTCGAAAATGCAGGTATCCCGACTCCACAGTGGATTAAACTCGACTCGAGAGCCGATGTAAAAAATGTTTTGCTCGAAATGCTAAAATCGGGTTTCGGATTGCCCGCTGTGGTGAAACCTGCATCCGAGGGTTCGACAATCGGCATCACTATCGCTATCTCGGAGGATGAACTAAAAGAAGGTGTCGATACCGCATTCGAATATGGAGATTCGATTCTTATCGAAAAATATATTCCTGGCAGGGAGGTCACTGTATCAATTCTCGGCGGTTTACCTCTCCCTGTCATCGAAATTGTTCCGAAAGATGGTTTTTACGATTACGAGCATAAATACACGAAAGGTGCAAGCGATTATATATGCCCTGCGAAAATTCCTAAAAGAATTTCAGAATCGTTGCAAAAGGTGGCTGCCGAAGCATACAACGCATTGGGCTGCAGACATTATGCTCGCGTGGATTTTAGATTGGGCGATGACGGGAAAATATATTGCCTCGAAGTAAATACACTTCCGGGGATGACGGATTTATCATTGGTTCCGATGGCTGCAAAATCTGTCGGTATCGAATTTCCTGAACTCGTGAATAAAATCGCCTTTATGGCTTACGAAGGGAGGAATGAATAATGTATAACAGAGTTTTTCTGATAGGTCGGCTCGGTAGAGATGCCGATGTCAGATATATGCAAAATGCGGACAGAGGTGTTATGAAATTTACTCTTGCCACCAGCAGAAATTGGCGAGATAGAGATGGCAATTGGCAGGAAAGCACCCAGTGGCATAATATCGTATTCTGGGGGAGTCGAAATCTCGAAAATCTCGCCGATAGATTGAAAAAAGGAACTCTCGCTATGGTGGATGGAGAAATTCAATACCGTCAGTGGGAGGACAAGAACGGAGAGACGCATTATATAACCGAAATCCGAGCATATAAGGTAATGCCTTTGGAAAAAAGAGGCGAATCGATTACACCTCAATCGGGCGATATTAAGGATGAACCCGTCGGGGAAATTCCTCCCGCCGAGGGCGAGGGTAAATCTGCGGGTTCTGATGAGACCGAGGATGACCTTCCATTTTGATTATGCGTGTTCCATCGCCGAAAAGACGCGGTGATATAATTGCTCTTTTCAAGTCCCCGATATTTTTTGAGGGGTCATTTTTGCAGGTTCACATCAGGAAGACGACGAGCGAGAAAACACTTCTGATTATTGTTCCGAAAAAGTGCGGAATAGCAGTGCGAAGAAATCGAATTAGAAGGATTATACGAGGCTGGTTCAGAATTTGCTGGCAGCAGTTCCCCGATGGTATATCTTTTATGGTCAAAGTCTCGACCGATATAAAAGATATTTCAAAAAACAAGCTCTCTAAAATTCTCCGAAACGAACTCGAAAAATTTGCAGAACAATTTCGCTTGTCTAACTTCGGCGAATGAGTATTTTCTCTCTATGGATACCGTAGTTCAACATAATTGTGGAATATTCGGTGTTATCGGTGCTCCCGAGGCGTCGAGACTCACTTATCTCGGTCTATATTCGCTTCAACATCGCGGGCAGGAGAGTGCGGGTATCGTTTCCACAGATGGTAGAAAAATGTTCGAGCATAAAGGACTGGGGCTCGTCTCCGATGTTTTCTCAAATGATAAGATATTATCTCGACTACCCGGCGATTCCGCCATCGGACACAATCGATACTCTACCACAGGCTCGACATTGTTCGTAAATACCCAACCTTTTTTGATAAAGTTTCACGGTGGTCAAATTGCGGCATCGCACAATGGGAATATTGTCAATGCTCGCTTTTTACGGAACGAAATGGAACGGAGCGGCTCGATATTTAGAACCACCACGGACAGCGAGGTGGTGCTTCATCTAATCGCTCACTCGCGGAGGAAAACGATACCGGAGATGGTTGCCGATGCCATATCCAAGGTCGAGGGTGCTTTCTCGATGATTTTTCTTACGAACGAATATCTGATTGGAGTAAAGGACCCACATTCATTCAGACCATTGGTTCTCGGGCGAAAGGGCGATAGTTGGTTTCTGTCGTCGGAGACCTGTGCATTCGATTTACTCGGTGTGGATTTTATAAGATGTTTGCAACCCGGCGAACTTATAGTTCTTCGGCGCGATAGCGAACCCGAGTCGTTTTTCCCTTTTGGAGAAAAGGATGAAAGTGATGGTGCTGCCTGTATTTTTGAGTTTATCTATTTTTCGCGACCGGACTCGATTGTTTTCGGTGCATCGGTGGAGAAAGTGCGAAGAGAGATGGGTGTTCAACTCGCCCGAGAGCATCCCGCCGATGCCGACATAGTTATCGCTGTGCCAGATTCATCCAATACCGCTGCACTCGGTTTCTCTCAGGAATCGGGCATTCCGTTCGAACTCGGTCTCATCAGAAATCATTATATCGGAAGAACTTTCATCCAGCCGACACAACACACGAGGGAAATCGGTGCAAAGTTGAAGTATAGCCCTGTCCGTGGGATATTGGAAGGTAATCGTGTGGTGATTGTCGATGATTCGATTGTTCGCGGCACTACATCGAGACAATTGGTTCAACTCGTTCGTGATGCGGGTGCGAGGGAAATTCATATCAGGATTGCATCGCCGCCGATTGTTGCCCCCTGCTTCTATGGAATCGATACGCCGGATAAAGACCAACTCATCGCTGCGAATATGTCCATCGAGGAAATTAAAAAATTTATAGGAGCAGATTCGCTCGGATATCTTTCCCTCGATGGTCTGCTATCGCTCGAAAATCTGCCGAAAATCGGTTATTGCACCGCTTGTTTCGGCTCGCCTTATCCTGTTCCAATAATCGATGAAGGCAAAAAAGATAAGATGGGAGATGATTAAGAATTTTCATAGTAATATTTTGCACTTGAAAGATTAAAAAACTTGCTTTCAGACCAATATTAGATTATTTTAACGACAAAAATTCAGGGAGGGTATTGTGAATGAGGATAAAAAATTTCGCCCAGTATATTGGGATTTCGAAAAAGATTGCTTAATAATTTTAGACCAAAGGAAATTACCCAACAGGGAAGTATGGCTCGAAATCAAAACTCTTTCTCAGGTTATTCGAGCGATTAAAAATCTATCTGTTAGAGGAGCACCTTTGTTGGGTGTAGTCGCCGCTTATGGTGTTTATATCGGTGTTCGGAAATTTCGGGGGAATCCAGAAGCGTTTTATATGAAATTGAAAGATACAATAGAGAAAATAAGTAATACACGCCCGACAGCGGTGAATTTGTTTTCTTCATTACGCAGAATTCAGGAGATAACCGAGTTCACAGAAACTTCGACGACAGATAAGATGAAACTCGATATTTTGGAGATGGCGCATCGGATACTCGAGGAGGAGGAGAGGCGCAGTTTGGCAATATCTCGGAATGGCGCCGATATATTAGATACCAGTGTTCGAGTTCTGACACATTGTAATGCTGGTGCACTCGCGGTGGGTGGGGTAGGGACGGCTCTGGGTATTATCTACGAGGCTTACCGAAGAGGATATGTCGAGATGGTATTCGTCGATGAGACTCGCCCGTTGCTTCAAGGGGCTCGACTCACCGCTTGGGAACTCGAACGATGGAATATCCCGTATAAAGTCATTACGGATAGTTCTGCGGCTTTTCTGATGTCGCAGGGGTTGGTCGATGTCGTAATCGTCGGTGCGGATAGAATAGTCAGAAATGGCGATGTCGCAAACAAAATCGGAACATATTCCTTAGCGATTGCAGCCAGTAAGCATCGAATTCCATTTATTGTCGCTGCTCCGACAAGCACATTCGATTTGTCGCTGCTCGATGGTGAAAAAATCAAAATCGAATACAGAAACCAGGATGAAGTGCTTTCGTTCGCCGGGAAAAGAATCGCACCGAAAAACGCATCGGCTTACACTCCAGCATTCGATATTACACCAGCGAAATATGTTTCTGCGATAGTTACCGAGCGTGGAGTTATAGAAAAGCCCGACATCTATAAAGTCGCAGCCCATATTTCTGGCGGTGTCTATGCCACCGATGTTGCCGAGCTGTGATTTCAGTTTTTCCAATTGAACCGATTATGAAAAATATTCAATGTATAAAAGGATAATGGAAACCTTGCATAAAATAATAATCGGCGATTCGAGACGAATGGATGAAATCTCGGATGAATCCATCCATTTGATTATCACTTCCCCACCGTATTGGCAATTGAAGGATTACGGAGATAAAAGGCAAATAGGTTTTAACGACACTTATGAAGAATATGTGAATAATTTGAACCTTGTGTGGAGCGAAAGTTATCGTGTTTTGCACAAAGGCTGCCGTTTGTGTATAAATATCGGTGACCAATTCGCTCGTTCTGTATATTATGGGAGATATAAAATTATTCCAATAAGAACGGAAATAATCAAATTTTGCGAAAGCATCGGCTTTGATTATATGGGTGCTATTATCTGGCAGAAAGTTACAACTTGTAATACTACTGGCGGTGCTACGATTATGGGTTCTTATCCCTATCCAAGAAATGGAATTTTGAAACTGGACTATGAGTTCATTCTAATTTTTAAAAAACAGGGTAAATCTCCTAGGGTTAGGGACGAAATTAAGGAACAATCGAAATTGACTAAAGAAGAATGGAACCGATACTTTTCTGGGCATTGGAATTTTCCGGGTGTTAAACAGGATAAACATCTCGCAATGTTTCCGGAAGAATTGCCGAAGCGTTTGATTAAAATGTTTAGTTTTGTAGGAGATACGGTGCTCGACCCATTTCTCGGCAGTGGAACTACATCTCTTGCAGCAAAAAATCTTGGTAGAAATTCGATAGGTTATGAGATAAATGAAAATTTTTTACCCATTATTAAGGGAAAATTAGGAATTTTGGAAAACACGATTTTCGATGGTGCAAATATCGAGATTATAAAACAGGATAAAACAGAAATAGATTTTGCTGGAAGAATAAAGAAATTGCCATATATTTTCAACGACCCGATAAAATTCGATAAAAGAGTAGACCCGAAGAAAATGAAGTTTGGCTCGAAAATAGATGATTCCGACTACGATAGAGAAAAATATTTCTATGTTGAAAAAGTGATTAGCCCCGAGATTCTGCTTTTGAAAAATGGTTTAAAAATTAGATTGATAGGAATTAAGGAAAATCTCAACAAAAATGGTGCAGCAGTTAGATTTCTAAATGAAAAAGTCACAGGGCAAAAGGTATTTTTAAAATTCGATACAATTAAATACGATAGCGAAAACAATTTACTGTGCTATCTTTATCTGAAAAATGGGACATTTATTAATTTTCATCTTATAAAGAATGGTCTTGTGAATGTGGATACATCTATTGATTATAAATACAAGTTAAAATTTCTAAAAATATTCGAGATGGCAGAATAATGGCAAAAGAATGGATATTAAATAGTGCTATGAATAGGTTTCAACTTAATTTCAAAAGAAATGTAGGTGCTGTTTCGGAAGCGATTAGGAAATGCGCTCCAAAAACAAAAGATGAATGGGAGGAATATTATTTCAATAATGTTAAATCAAAACAACATATCGAGGAATTAGGACGGAAATTATACATAAAAATTACTGAGGTATTATCTGCTGAAATCGAGCAAATTACTGAAAAAGACTGTATAGATTATATGTATAGAATGGTAATAGATAGAACATTCGATGGCTATATGACTGAGATAAAAACAATTTATGGACAATTGAGTGAAATTCTGCGAGAGAAAATCGAGCCAGCTCCAGATGAATGGGATAGATTATATAATGTGGATTTTTATATAAAAATAAAAAATAAGTATATAGGAATTCAAATTAAACCGATAAGTGGTGTTTCTCACATCCCAGAATTGTATAAGGAACATTCTATACAATTAGAATCGCATAAAAAATTTACCGAACGATATGGAGGAAAGGTATTTTATGTTTTTTCTATTAAAAAGGAAAATAAAAAAGAAATATTCAACAAAGAAGTTATTTCAGAAATAAGAGAGGAAATTAAAAGATTACGGGAGTGAATTTAGGTTCTACAATGTCCGATATCGAAATCAAAAGCGGAAAAATCGAACTTTCTACGAAACCCGATGGGATATATAATATCACGGATGATGTCGAAAGTTTTTTGGATGAAATCTCGGCGGATAGCGGTTCGGTTCTGATATTTTGTGTCGGTTCGACCTGCGGGATAACAACTATCGAATACGAGCCTGGACTCCGTCGAGATTTTCCCGAGATGCTCGGTAAAATCGCTCCCCGCGGGCATTATCATCACGATGCCACCTGGGGCGATGGCAATGGACATTCGCATTTGCGCTCATCTCTTGTGGGAACATCTATAACTATTCCTGTGATAAATGGTAAACTCGCGACGGGAACCTGGCAGCAGGTCGTTTTCTGCGAATTTGATATTCGCCCGAGAAACAGAAAAGTTATCATTCAGTTCACGGGAAATTCGAGGAGGTAAAAAATTTCACGGCCAGCGAAATATAGGAAGGTTAGATGTCCTGGTGGAATTTTAGGTTTTGTTCCGCTTTGCCCTCCGAAAGGTCCGCCTATCATCCTTGGACTCGACCATTTGGAGGCGATTAGACTTCACGACCTCGAAGGATTCGACCAGGAAACATCCGCGGTTAAGATGAAAGTTTCTCGTGCGACGCTGGGAAGAATTTTGCGTGAGGCACATAAAATCGTTGCGATTGCTCTTGTCGAACAAAGGAAACTTATCATTACCGCTAATGAGCCGGTCGATTTGGAATGCGAGGAAAATATTTTGTCGATGGATAATAAAATCCATAGGCATCGCCGAAGACGAGGAAAACACTCTTGATATGTATTTGGATGTGCGACTACGACAAATCTTGGCGGGTCGAAACAGATATTTTCTTTCGGAATGGAAATATCCATCATTGCACTGCGGAACTATAATAAATTTAGTGCTCGGTTCTTTTTGCATTACTTCTCGCTGTGGCGAGATTTATGAAATTACATTTTCTACAGGTTGATATAGAATAAATCACTGTGAAATTGGATATGTTTTCCAACCATATCGTGCTATCATCTTATCCACAGTCTTATTTGGTGTCAGGTAAATTGTGAACAGAGTTCTATCTGAATCTATTGGAATTCCGAGAACTTTTGCACTTTTTGGAAATTCGCAATCGAGATAGAGAAACCTAAGTTTCGATTTCATAATTGACTTTTGAAATTCGGAAAACGAATTATAACCATCGGTTGCGAGTTTTTTTGAATATATCTTTGGATGCCCAATGATGATGTTAGTTTTTCTTCTAACTAAATAACTCAATGGGGATTGAAATCTGTGTGCGGAACTACTGCCAGAACGAATAACGCCATTATGAACAATCCATTTGTCATTTAATCCTATCATATCGATTGTTCTCAATCCCGAGTAATAAGGGATAGCTCCTGCTGCTGATGTCGCTATAATCACATCGGAAGAATCGCCAAAATATTCTCTCAATTTTTTCCCTATCGTATCCCAATCCTTTTCATAAGATTCCAAATGGTCGGCGAGCTGTGGTATAGTTTCTATTTGTCCTCCGAGGAACATTCTGAATTTCTTATGCGAACCGATGCCCGCAGAAGCAACACAGTGATAGATGTCCGCAAGAAATATACAAGTTATTAGAGTAATCCGAACTATTTTTTGATTTATAATCTCGAACAATAACCATATTGTCAGAAGAATTATGAAAGGCATAATCGGCACGATGAATCTGAATTCCATAAAGTCCCCATCGATTTTGATTATATACGCAAGCCATAAGAATACGAGGGAAATCAAAATGATTATCGAATAATACCGTTTTTTAATAATTGAAGGAATGAGCAATATGAGCATTATCAATTCGGGGAAGAAAAAATAAACCGTAAAGAATTTGTGCAGATAGTAAATACCGAAAATATATACGATGTTAACAGTTTTCGCATAGTAAGTATTAGGGATTATCGAACCGTAATATGATATTTTCCAAACGAGCCATATACCGATTATCAATATCATAGGTAAAAAGAAATATGAAGATTTTTGAATAATAATTTTTTTATCATCATAATTTTTAACTAAAACCCATATTATCACAATCGATGTAATAAATATCAGAATGAATGAATCTGGTCGCGTAAGCATTGCAGCAGATTCAAGCAACGATAACGAGAATAATAATTTGAAATTTCTTTCGCCTTGCACGAATTTGATTAGATAATATATGGAAATAACGAAAAGAAACGCCTGCATTTGTGTTTCGAGTCCACTCGTCGCATAGGAACTGAATGTGTAATTTGTTCCAAGTAAGATGATTCCTAAAATCGCCTGTGTGCTCGATTGCAATAATAATTCCATCGATTTATACGAGAACCAGAGCGATAGCGTGAAAAATATTAAACCGAGAATATATGAAAATATTATCGGGTCGATTCCGAAAATGAATGATAAACTCATCAAAATTGTCCAGAGAAAATTTGTATATCCCTCGACATATTCTCCGACATTCCATACGAGTCCATTGCCTTGTGCAAGATTTCGAGCATACCTGAAACTGATGAAAGCATCATCGAGAATGAATCTATTATACCACGCTATCAGCACAAGAATAGCGATTGTCAGAAAAATTACGCTTTTTCGATTTTGCCGAAGCCAATTTTGCATAATCATATTCCCAATCCCTTTGTTTGCGATTATTTCCAATTATGACAAAATCGCTTTATCTAATATGCTCCTCTGCCAGATATCACAGCGGGTATAGTTTTGAACAGAATCTTGATATCCAGCCATATCGACCAATGCTCTATGTAGTAAATGTCTAATTCAGCCATCTTGTCGAATGGAAGGTCGCTTCTGCCCGATACCTGCCACAGTCCTGTCATTCCAGGAGTTACATCTATTCGTTTCAGTTGCCAATTCTTATATTTTACGATTTCTCGTTCGAGAGGTGGACGAGGACCCACCAATGACATCTGTCCCACAAGGACATTGAAAATCTGCGGAAGTTCATCTAATGAAAACCTTCGCAAGAACTTGCCTATGCCCGTTATTCTCGGGTCGTGTTTCATCTTGAATATCGGTCCGCTCGCCTCGTTCTTGTCGAGATATTCTTTTAGACGCTTCTCCGCATCGGCATACATAGACCTGAACTTCACCATTTTGAATTTTCTACCGTTTCTGCCGATTCGCTCCTGAAGGAAAAACACAGGACCTTTGCTCGTGAGTTTTATCGCTAACGCAATCACGATGAAAATCGGCAAAAGTATGATAATCAAAATTATCGACAGAGAAATATCCATAATACGCTTTAGAATTCTCTGCCAGTTTTTCAGTGCGAGGTCTGCGAATGCTGTCGCTCGCAGTTCGCCGATTTCCTCGACTACTATATTCCCTCGCAAAAGATGCCAATATCTCGGAACGAGCTCGAATAGAACCTGTTCCTTTCTGCATTCGTAGATGATTTCTAATATAGTGTTTTCGTCTGTCTCCGGATTTGCGAGGATGACTTCATCGAACCCTTTTTCCACCAGCAACTTCCGAATATCTTTGATATCACCGAGGTATGGCAGGTCTGCGGTGCAGTGTTCCCCTGGAAGTGATATCATTCCTATGAGTCCCGCCGACGCCAACGGGTCCTTTCTTATGGCATCTATTACTTTCGAGGCGAATTCGCCACATCCGATTATCAATTTTTTGGCTACACCGATTTTTTTTAGAACAAGTTTTCTGATGATTATCTTAGAAAATTCCTTATAGATGAAACAGAGTAGAAGTGTGAACATCGAGCCGAGTGCCATAACGAGCCTCGAATAGAAATATCCTCGATATGTGAACGAAAGAGCCATAGGGAAAATCATAGCGAGAATAGATGCAGCCGTGATTTTTATAAATTCGCGCCATTTAGAGAGCTGCAGCTTAGGGCGGTGAATATTTTCTATACCGAAAATGAATGCCCAGAAAAAAGCCACAATCAATATCGGGATTTTGTATTCATCGTATGGTTGAAAATCCATTACCTTAAAAATTCCAGACTTAAATCTAATCCACCAGGCGAGTGAAAATCCGATAATCGGCAGGATGAGGAATCCGAGCCATATAATTTGGCTTGCAGTTTTTTCGGCTTGTCGGCGTAAAATCATAAAAAAATTCCTCCTACAAAAAGATAACCGAACTGCTCGATTTAAAAAATGTTTTAATCGAAAAATTTAATCAAAAAAATCTTGCGAATAAAATAATAAATCAAATATTATAGAAAATAAAATCCAAAAAGGAGGAATTATGCGTAAGTTTTTGTTCGGAGGATTTATAGTTCTCGCATTGATATTTTGCGGTTGTGAGAAAGAAGGCACAGAACCTAAGGAAGTTCCAACCGATGGCACGAGCTGGGAAATCGTCCATTCCGATGAAAGTATTATGCCCACCATTTTCACCGGCGATATTATTCCTGGTTCGCAATTTATCGTTCTGGGTGGAGATAAAGGCTTTCTCGCTATCTCCAATGATAATGGAGCGAGTTGGAATACATCCACTGTCGGTTCGATGGCAGATAGCGGATATTCTATTCGTTCCATAGCATTCGCCGACGACCAGCGAGGAGTTCTTGGCGGAGACCTTTGCATATATCGCACCACCGATGGCGGACAAAATTGGATTCTTTCCGCCGACCAGACATCGCTCGGAGAAGTCAGGGTTAGAAAAGTTAAGTATATGGGAAGCGGTATTTTCTATGCTATCGCGGGAAATAATTTCCTTAAATCTTCCGACTACGGCGAAAACTGGACGATTATCCCGATTTCCGAATTGGATAGCACCGCCTATGGCCTTATGTCATTCGATTTTGTGGACATCGATAATGGATTTATGATTTCATCGGGTCCGTATGCTTTCAGAACTACCGATGGTGGTGATACTTGGACGGAAGAGGATATGGATATATGTTTCAATGCCTACGATGTCGATGCCACCGACGACGGAATATACTATGTGTGCGGAGATACGGGCAATATTGCATATCGAGAGGGTGAAAATCTTTGGACTACTGTAAACTCTGGAATAAGCTCTGATTCTACTTCTTTATATATTTTCGTTTCGATAGATATAACTGGCTCCTTGGGTATCGCTGTGGGAAATTGTGGTATGGTTACCATCTCGACGGATGGCGGTGCGACTTGGAGTGTGACGAATGCACTCAGTATATACGGCGATGTGGAATATGCTGAGATTGCTTCCAATGGAGATGCTCTCGTCGTGGCGAACGACCCGATTCGAGGCGGTGGAACAGCCAGAATTGGAACGAATAATCTTTCTACCTGGGAGGGAATAAGTTATGGCTCTCTTGCCGAATTCGACGATATAGCAATTCTCAATGATAATGAAGCCATTCTTGTCGGGAAACAAACATCGATATATAAAACTTATGATGGTGGAAATACATTGTATCAGCGTGTCGTGGATTTTCCGACAGACATAACTATAAGCGGCGTCGATTTCTGGAACGAGACGAATGGTATAGCGGTAGGGACAGATGGAAAAATACTTCTCACCGTCGATGGAGGCGAGATATGGAGTTTTGTCGATAGTTCTAATATTTCCACCGACAACTCTATCGACCACCTCAATAAAATTGAATATGTAAATGAAAATACCGCCTATGCCGTTGGGCTCGATGATGCTTTCAACGGCATATTTCTAAAAACCACAGACGGCGGAAACTCTTGGGAAGGAACTGGTGTCGGTGTCAGCGCGGATATTCTTGGACTCGATTTTATCGATGAAAATAACGGATGGATAGTCGGCGATATTGGCACTATATTACGGACCACCGATGGAGGCAATACCTGGACGCAGCAGACATCGGGGACAAATTCGGCACTTACGGGTGTATCGTTCGTCGATGCCAACAACGGCTGGATTTGCGGAACATTCGCTATACTTTCCACGACCGATGGCGGTGCACATTGGAGTTCCGCACAAATCGAGGACGAACTGTTCGCTCATTTCAGAGATATTGTTTTCATCGACTCGCAGACAGGATGGATAGTGGGCAATTTCGGATATATTCTTCACACCGTCGATGGCGGAAATACCTGGTATCGTCAAGCTGCTGGTATGACAGAGGATAATCTTTATGCAATCGATGTTCTCGATTTATCTAACATATTGGCTTGTGGTGAAAGAGGAATTATTATGCATTTGTTACCATAATCCGAGTTAGGAATTTATAGTGACCCGTCTCGGCGCGGCGTCGGGGCGGGTCGTTTTTTCTGGAAAGTTATGAATGAATATCTTAGAAAAGTATTGGATGAATACACGCCCATATTAAATTTTTGGCTCGATAAAATTCTTCCCGCCGAAAACGAGGTCCCACAGACGATACATCGCGCTATGAGATATTCGGTTTTTGCCGGCGGGAAAAGACTTCGCCCGATATTGGCAATCGAATCGTTCAAGTGGGTTGGTGGTCGTGGGGATAGAATTTTCCCCCCCGCTTGCGCACTGGAATTGATTCATACTTATTCTCTAATCCACGATGACCTTCCCGCTATGGATGATGATAACTATCGTCGGAAAAAACTAACCTGTCATAAAGTTTTCGGTGAGGCTATCGCTGTTTTGGCGGGGGATGCTCTTTCGGCTCTGGCATTCGGGATACTCGCCGAGACCACCGATGCCTCCATAATCGCAGAGGTTGCGAAAGCAATCGGGACGAAAGGGCTCGTCGGCGGGCAAGTAGCCGATATCGAAATGGAGGGCAAGCAGGTGGATGAAAACGATGTGAAATTTATTCACACAAATAAAACGGGGGCTTTATTTGTGGCATCTGTAAGACTCGGTGCGATGATGGGGGGCGGTTCCGAATCCGAAATTTCCACTCTGACCGAATATGCAAAAAACTTCGGTTTGGCTTTTCAGATAACGGATGATATTCTGGACATAAAGGGCGACAAGAATGAGTTGGGCAAAGATATCGGCTCTGATTTAGAACTCGATAAGGCTACATATCCTCGTGCTGTGGGTTTAGAAAGGTCGAAAGAAATAGCGAGGGCATTGGTCGAAAATGCTAAAAATGTGTTTCCTGATGATAAAGATAATAGATTTTTCATATCTCTGGCGGATTTTGTGATGGAAAGAACATTCTAAGGATGGTAAGTATGGAGAATTTAGATAGCGTAATGGAAAAAATCATTAACCGCTGCAAAGCTTCAGGTTTGGCGATAGTCGATTTGAAAAATGGCGATATTGTTAGGATTATAAATAAGTCGGATTTACCACAGGAGGTTATGGAGCTTGCCTGTGAAGCCGCTGTGGAGATGTTCAAAGGTCAACTTGTGAACAAAATGTTTTTCGAGGTCGGGAAGTATCGACCAACTACATCATCGCTGAACCTCGAAAGTATTAGATTTACCTTCACAAACGCATATCATTGGATGACACTTGTTAAGAATTATATTGTTATTTTAGTGGCTCCAAAACTTGGTATAAGTGCGGGTTATATAGAAACGGTTTTCAGAAGTTATATACCACAACTCGAAAGTAATCTCGAATAATTTCGATTATGGAATTGTTGGATAAAATAAATGGTCCCGAGGATGTCAAGAGGTTGAAAATCGGGCAACTGCCACAACTGGCGGAAGAATTGAGGAGATATATCATCGATACTATCTCTCGGACGGGTGGACATCTTGCACCGAGTCTCGGTGTTATCGAGCTCACGATTGCTCTTCTGTATGTGAACGACCTTCCCCGTGATAAGATTATCTGGGATGTGGGACACCAAACTTATGGATACAAAGTTTTGACAGGGCGAAGGGATAGATTGCCCACGATTAGACAATATGGTGGTTTATCAGGATTTTTACGCAGGGACGAAAGTATTTATGATGTTTGGGGAGCAGGACACGCCAGCACATCGATTTCTGCTGCATTGGGCTTCGCAGAAAATCGCGATCTCTCCGGCGAAGATTACAATATAACCGCTGTAATCGGCGATGGCTCTCTAACTGGCGGTTTAGCTTTCGAGGGACTGAACAACGCAGGTGCATCGAACTCGGAAATGCTCGTCGTTCTCAATGATAATGCGATGTCCATTTCTAAAAATGTCGGTGCTTTGGCTAAATATCTGACGAGTATTGTCGCGAGCCCGCTGTATCAAAAATTGAAAACTAATGTTTGGGATATAACTGGTAAAACTGGAGAGCTCGGCAAGCATCTTCGAACTATCGCGAGAAAACTCGAGGATTCATTCAAAAATCTTATAGTTCCTGGGATGTTATTCGAGCAGTTCGGTTTCGACTATTACGGACCTATCGATGGGCACAATATCGAGGAACTCATCTCGGTTTTGAGGGAGATAAAAGGTATCAAGAAGCCGAAGCTTTTGCATATCTTGACGACTAAGGGGAAAGGTTTTAGCCCCGCCGAGAATAATGCCACAAAATATCACGGATTGGGGAAATTCGACCCCGACACCGGCGAGGTAATTAAAAGTAAAGGGACGCCGTCTTATACGAAGGTTTTTGGCGATGCTATGCTCGAACTGGCAGAAAAGTTCCCCGACTTGACAGCGATTACAGCGGCTATGGAGACAGGAACAGGTTTGGAACAATTCCATAAAAAATTTCCCGAAAGGTTTTTCGATGTCGGTATAGCCGAATCGCACGCTGTCGTTTTCGGTGGGGCTATGGCAGCAGATGGAAGGCGAACTGTCGCCGCCATATATTCGACATTTCTGCAAAGAGCATACGACTATATAGTTCACGATATCGCGCTTCAGAAAGTGCCATTAGTTTTCGCATTGGACAGAGCGGGGATTGTCGGCGAGGATGGTCCTACTCATCACGGAGTTTTCGATATCGCATATCTCAGAAATATTCCAGATATTGTAATCACTGCCCCGAAGGATGAGCAGGAATTGAGAAATCTGCTGTTCACCGCATTGGATTCTTTCTCACATCCTTGGGCTATCCGCTATCCGAGAGGGTCTGCTGTCGGTGTCGAATTGGGAGAATTTGAGAAAATTCCATTTTCGACCTGGGAGATTCTGAAAAAAGGTAGAAGCAAAATATTGATACTCGCTGTCGGTTCGATGGTATATCCTGCGCTGGAAGCATCAAAAATTTTGAAAAACGAGCATAAAATATCTGCGACAGTGGTCAATTGCCGATTTATCAAACCGATGGATGAGGAACTTCTTCGTGATTTGCTGGAATCTCATAGGAAAATTTTAACGGTCGAGGAAGGAACTATACGAGGTGGTTTCGGCGAGGGTATCGCATCGTTCATACAGCAGAATGGGTTTAAAAACAAAAAGTTGCTGATTCACGGAATTCCTGATGAATTCATCACATTTGGAACGCGAGCCGAACTTTTGAAAATGCTAAAACTCGATGCCGATGGTATAGTGGAAAAAGTCCTTGAACTTATATAGTTTTTATCGCATATTATATGAGTTAGAAGAAAGGAAATTTTTATGAGGAAAAAACAGTTGACCATTAGTTATTTGATTGATGAGTCCAGGAAATTCTGCGTTGATATGTCGAAGAAGCATCATAGAGAAATAGTTGGAATGACAGATGGAAAGCGTATTGGAACATACATAGAGAGCGAATTTAATGAAGTTCTTCAAAAAAAGTATGTGTTTGAAATTGGAAATGCGGCATCTGGTATCGATTTTCCGGGGGAGACAATAAACACTGATATGAAAGCAACAAGTATAATGCAGCCGCAATCTTCTTGTCCATTTCGTGAAGCCCGTCAAAAAATTTATGGATTAGGCTATAATATTCTTTTATTTATTTATGATAAGAATGATAAGAAAAGGAATAATTTACAGTTTTTGCATGCTCGATTTATTGAAAAAGAAAGGACAGCCGATTATCAAACTACTCGTGGATTATTAGAGATAATTGAGCGAAATGGGAACGCAGAGGATATATCCGCATTTCTTATGGATAGGAATTTACCTATCGATGAAATAAGTTTGCGAGTTTTATCGGAGGAAATACTTAAAAATCCTCCTATTTTAGGATATTTGACGATATCCAATGCATTGCAATGGAGACTTCAATATAAACGGACTATAGACCTTCCATCTAAATCAGATGGTCTTATAAAAATTTATGATAGATAGAAGTATACATAGTGAAATTATTGAATTTCTCGAGAGTCCTATTAGTTTGAAAGAGATTAACGATGAATTATTTGCAAGAACAGGTATAAAAACCTTTTTTAGTTCTTTTGAAAAAATAAATGAATTTAAAAATTTTTTTTATAACTTTAATAATAAAAATAGTAAAAAATTAAAAGAACTCGGCGATTTTCAAACACCTGCATCTTTAACAGATAAAATATGTTCATTAGTAAAAAAAACAGGTTTTGAACCTGATATTATAATTGAGCCAACTTGTGGAGCAGGGAATTTTATAATCTCATCATTAAAGTTTTTTGATAATATTAAGTATATCTATGCGGTGGAGATTCAACCTGAATATGAATGGATATTTAAGTTAAATATATTAAATTTTTCTTTTCAGAAAAATATATCGGCAGAAATCGAGTTTCATATAGATAATATTTTTACGCATAAAATATCGAATAGGCTCGAATCTTTTATAGAGAACCGTTCCCAAAATCTATTGATTATCGGCAATCCACCCTGGATTACAAATAGTGCTTTATCTATGTTGAATTCGAGAAATTTACCCCAAAAATTTAATTTTAAGAAATATCGAGGAATCGATGCCATAACAGGAAAAGGAAATTTCGATATTGCGGAAAGCATAATTCTAAATATGATTGAGAAATTCTCATACTCGAATGCGAAAATCGCTATGCTTTGTAAAACATCTGTAATTAGAAATATAGTGAAATCGATGAAATTTTTTGCCCTTGAACTTTCTGATATTAAAGCTTATACGATAGATTCAAAAAAAGAATTCAATATTAGTGCGCACGCGGCTGTTTTGATAGGAAATCTTGGAAAAAGGAAAGGATACTCCTGTGATGTCTATTCGCTATATAATGAAAAGAAATATAGAACATTCGGATGGTTCAATGGGAAATTTGTATCAAATATCGAGGAATATAAAAAACATAAGTATATAGATGGGAATTCGCCATTTATTTGGAGGTCGGGTATTAAACATGACGCCGCAAAAGTAATGGAACTGCGAGTTTTTGGAGAAAGTTCGTTCAGAAATGGTTTGGATGAGATTGTCACTTTTAATAATAAAGAACTTATTTATCCTTTTCTTAAGGGCTCTCAATTGAGAGAACCTATTGTAACTGAAACCAGTAAAAGAATTATAATAACGCAATCTTATCCTTCTGAAAATACGGCATATATTAAATATGATTATCCTGAAATATGGGAATATCTTTCTAAACATTCCAATTTGTTATCGAACAGAAAATCATCTATTTACAAAGATAAGAGTGAATTCTCGATTTTTGGGGTCGGTGAATATTCATTTAAACCATATAAAATTGCTATTTCTGCTTTATATAAAAAACCTCAATTTTCTCTCGTATTGCCGTTTATGAATAAACCTGTTATGTTAGATGATACTTGTTATTTTATATCGTTCGATGAATTAAGTATTGCTGTGTATGCTTGGATTCTTTTATATAGCGATGAAGTTTATAATTTTTTAAATTCGATTGTGTTTGAGGATACTAAAAGACCTTATACTAAAGAAATTTTGATGCGAATTGATTTATCTAAACTTATATTAAAAACATCCTTCGACGACTTGCGTAATATATATAATAATAATTTGAAAAAATATTTTTTATATGAGTTAAGTGAAATAGAATATGAAAATTTCATTGAAACTATTATGAAGATAAAAAATGAACAGAACAAATTATATTTTAACTCTAATCAGAAAGAAAAATTATTAATATGATATCGGGAGGCAAAAATGAAAACCCGTGTAATGGCAATTATGATTATTCTATTTTCATCTATCTTGTTTGCGAGGAATGCTAATTTGATAAGTCCCAGCAGTAAAGGGAAAACGACAATCGTTCAGGTGAATGGTAAGAAATATATCTACTGGATATGCGAGCCAGATGAAAGTCTCTATTACGATATCATCGGCTCTGGCTCGGTGATTATCTATATCAGAACCGAAGCAAAAGTTAATCCGAATGTAAAAATTTCCATCGATGGTAGAAAAGTAAAAAAGTTGACATTGAACGAGCCAGCCTCTAAAAAAAGTAAGAATAAGTTATTAAAAAATATTTCAAAAGCGAAAAAAGTTCATTTAAAAATTCCCAAAGGGAAACATCGTCTCGTAATTTCATCCGATAAAAAAATTCTTGTGCGAACAGTTAAGGGGAAAAGCATAAGATATTATGCTTATGTTCCTCAGAAGCATTCGGGCGGGATGGTTCTCGTATCCCACGAGACAGAATACGGATATTACAAATCGATTGAGAATCATCCTGTTCAATGCGAAATTATCGGACCTGGACGGATTAAAGTTCTTACGAGATATTTGTATACTCAGGAGATGATGGGTAATCAACATTATTCTGTTTCCGTCAGTATCGATGCTGGCAAACCGACAATATACGAATTCGAGACGCAACCATCCACTGTGGCATTTTTCAGAACAGATAGCGATATAGTTCCAAGCAAAGCTGGTAAAATCGAGATAGAAATTCCTCCGGATAGCCACAATGTTATAATATCACCGACTAATTCGAATCCCATCGCCGTTAGAATTTTGATACCGGATTCGATGTTGAAAAGAA
>CAYRNI010000016.1:9047-27329 GCA_964425665.1 uncultured bacterium | reverse complement strand
TTTCCGCCCTCCTTCCAGTAAAAATAAAAGGAACTTGACAAAAGCGAGACGACATATTCTATTTTGATTACTTTCAAATCGGGAGAGAATAATATGAAAACGAGAGATAAAATGACCTATCTCGATAATGGTGCGACGAGTTTTCCAAAGCCTGCGGGAGTTATCGAGGCATTTTCCGATTTTGCGAGAAATGTAGGAGCGAGTCCTGGCAGAGGTGCTTACGAACCCGCTCAAATAGCCGAGGCAAAAATCTATGCGACGAGAGAATCTCTCGCTAAACTACTCGGTGCGAATGACCCCTGCGAAATCGTTTTTACCAAAAACGCCACAGAAGCCCTAAATCTCGCTATTTTCGGTTTAGTTCACGAGGGCGATAAAGTAGTCACGACGAGAATGGAGCATAATGCTGTAATCCGTCCGTTAATCGAACTGGAAAAGCGAGGGATTATCGAGGTTCTTTGGACTGAAGTCGATGAGAACGGCAGACTCAATCTCGAACAATTTATCGAATTTTTAGAAACGCCTGGCGTATCTCTGGCGGTTACAACAGGAATAGCCAATTCCACAGGCGTGATTGTTCCCTTTTGGCAAATAGGAAGGTTCTGCCGCGAACGCGGAATTACTTATCTTGTCGATGGTGCTCAACTTTGCGGAGTATATCCTGTGAATGTGGTGGAGGATAGCATCGATTTGCTCGCATTCACAGGGCATAAAGGACTTTACGGCGTCCCTGGAACCGGCGGATTGTATATGAACAAGAAGATGAAGAATAAACTTCATCCACTCATCTGGGGAGGGACAGGCGGGCACTCGGACCTTCCGACTATGCCCGATGAACTTCCCGAAAAATACGAGGCTGGAACACCGAACACACCAGGAATCGTCGCTCTCGGCGTGGGAGTAGATTGGGTGCTTTCGCAAACTGTCGAAAAAATTCATCAGCATAAGCAGGAATTACTCTCGACGATGTTAGATATCCTTCGTGATGTCCATAGCATAGAACTTTTCGGACCGAAGGACGACATAGACCGAACGGCGGTAGTCCCTGTTATAATACCGAGTATGGAGCCAAAAGAGGTCGCTAATATTTTATGGGAGCGATATAAAATCGCGGTTCGTGCGGGATTACATTGTGCTCCGCAAATCCATTTCGACCTCGGCGCCCCTCAGGGAACGGTGAGATTTTCATTCGGAGCATCGAACACTGTCGAGGATGCAAAATATGCCGCTGAGGCGATTATCGAAATAGCAAATAATTTTGCAAAATAAAATTTATCGTCCGGCGGTAAAATGATTTTTTTCGGTTTTATCGAAGAAAGATAGACGATATAAATCAAACTAATTATGTCTCGCTCTGTCTTCTCTGTCGAGTTTTATGGCATCTTTTATTGACGATATTACAAAGATTACGAGGAATGTTGTGCCGACAAAGATACCGCCGATATCGAGTGCGCGAACTGGCTGCCCGAAAATACGACATATTACTGGATTCCAAAAAATGATGATTATGTTCGCTATAAAGATTATGATTCTAACTTCGGTCGGTCCAAGTCTTCCGTATGAAAGTCTGAACACACCTTCGGAATACGCCGCTGTGTGAACATAGATATTCAGCATAAAGTATCCTACTGCGAGGAACATTCCCGTTCGCATATCCATAAATGGTGATGCACCGAGTCCAAAACAGACGAGAAATGTGGTGACGGCATCGCATATATGGTCGACAAAATAGCCGTAATGTTCTCTTTCTGTGTGGCGGACTCTTGCCAGTGTGCCATCGAGACTGTCGGCGAACCAATGGAGTATCAAACCGAAATTGGCGAGCCATATCCACCAGATAGAAAATCTCGTCAGGATATATCCTACTGCTATCATTATTGCGGCGAAAATACCGAGTATGGTTAGATGGTCGGGCATAACCCAATCGGGAAGCGCTTTTGCCATTTTTGGAAGATTCCGTTTTTCCCAGGGTCCAGTTATAGTATCTATAACTCTATTCGCTTTTTCCGATACTTTTTTCATAATGTTTTTTCCTCCCAAATATCAAGAATTCGTTCGCAAGGAATTTAAATAAAGGTCCTGCAAGCATACCTATAATATCTGCTAAAAGATAATGAACATTGAAATGTGTTGTCAATAACCATAAGATTCCGAGATTTACTGTGAAATCGATGGATGCTGTAACCGCATTGTATTTTAGCAATCTGATTATGTAATCTCTTAGATTCCTTTTTACTCTATCTTTCCAAGTTACGAAAAAGTGCCAGGTAAAATTATGAATTATCGCCAATTCGATTGCGCAAGCGCCGGCAATAACGACATTTACACCGAGTTTTCCTTTGAGTATCCATAGAACGCCGAGATTGACTACTGTCCCGCCCCAGGCGACTATCTGGAATTTTAGTATCCTTTTAAAAGTTTCTTTGCTTAGTTTCAAAATCGAATTTGTTTGTTCAAAAAATTTATCTTTTGAATTAACATATAGTTGTTATTTTTAATCGCAACAAAAATTTAAACTCGAATTACTGATAAAAAATGTTAGCGACAAGATACTTTAGTTTTCGGAGGTAAATATGAGAACATTCAATTTATTCACAATTGTTCTAATGGTTTTGTGGGTGGGTTCGGTGTTCGGTGAAAATTCGGAAAATATCCGATTCGTAATACTGAACAGCGAAGGGAAAGAGGTTTCTTTATCCGATGTCGCGAAATATTGCCAAACTGCCGATGTTATATTTTTCGGCGAGAAGCACGATAATTCTATTGCTCATAAATTAGAGCAAAAATTTTTGGCTATTTTTTCTAAAAACTCGAAAAAATTGGCGATAGCGATGGAGATGTTCGAGGCAGATAATCAGGATGGTCTCGATAAATACCTCGCGGGGAAAATAGATGAAAAACAATTCGAGAAAGAAGTTCGCCTCTGGGATAATTATAAAACCGATTATCGCCCGATAATCGAGTTTGCCAAAAGCAGAAAAATTCCTGTCCTCGCATCGAATATTCCTCGAAGATACGCCTCGATGGTGGCAAAAGGTGGAATAGCCGCTTGGGATAGTGTTCCCGAAAACGAGCGGAAATATCTTCCTCGAAAATATCATTTTCTAAAAGACGATTACCGAAAAAATTTCTTCGCGACTATGACAGGAAATCCGATGATGAAATATATGGGTGAGGATAAATTGGAAAATATCTACGATGCTCAATGTGTGAAGGACGAAAAGATGGCTGAATCCATCGCCGATTTTCTAAAATCATATGAGGGCTATAAGATAATTTCTTTCAATGGTTCGTTTCACTCCGATTATAAACTGGGGATACCTCAAAAATTGTCGATGAGAATGCCGAAATTAAAAATAGCGAATATCTCTACGGTCGTTATTCCCAATGATATAGAGTTAAAAGTAGAAAATCTCAAAGGCGAACTTTCGCGGGCAGATTTTGTAATATTTGTCGGAGAGAATACTAAATAGAAGGACCTTTTATGGTGGGTAAATTTTTCTGTGGAACATCGGGGTTTAGTTATCAGCATTGGGTAGGCAAATTTTATCCTGAGGATTTGCCGAAAAGCAAATGGCTTCAATTCTATTCGCAAAAGTTCAATTCGGTCGAGATAAATTATACATTCTATCGAATGCCCCAAGAATCCACGCTCGAAAAGTGGTCAAAGATTGCTCCCGAAAATTTTTTGTATATCCTGAAAGCATCGAAACTTATCACTCATTCTGGCAGAAAAAATCTCGAAAGTGCCACATATCTTCTGTGGAAGTTTCTGAAAACTACGGAAGCGCTCGGTGAACATCGTGGTCCTGTGCTTATGCAGTTTCCACCGTCGTTTTCCGACGAGTTGGCACTGGATAAGTTTCTCGAAAGAATCACACCTGCTCATAGAGTAGCGATGGAATTTCGCAATCGTTCGATGTTAGAAAATGAATCGGTTCGAGCACGACTCGCCGAAAAAAATGTAGCATTTTGTATCTATAGTTGGCATAAATTTCCGCCTGTATTCGCCATCACTGCTGATTTTATTTATATCAGATTTCACGGTGCAGATAAACTGTATTCATCATCGTATTCGCTGGTGCAACTCGAGCCGTTCGCAAAATTTGCCCGCGAACAACTCGCCGATGGCAAAGATGTCTATGCCTTTTTCAACAACGATGCACAAGGTTTCGCTGTGGATAATGCACTGCAATTTATAGATATGGTCGGCGGGAAATAATTTTTTATCGATTTTTCAATAAAAACATAAGAGGGTGGAAAATCCACCCTCACGAACAGACGAACTCATAAATAACGCTACAACCGACTTTTTACGAATAACCTCGACCAGTCGGATGTCTATGAAACATAGGCTCGAAGATTTCGGCTTCTGGTCGTATGTTTCAGCCGTTTGATTGCTTTCTCTTTTATCTGACGGACTCGCTCACGAGTCAATCCGAATTTTACACCTATTTCCTCCAGAGTTAAAGCTTTATTTCTGTTTATACCGAAATAAAGTGATATAACCTCAGCTTCACGCTCTGTCAAAGTAGCGAGAACTCGCTCGATTTCTTTCTTGAGAGATTGCTTCATAGCATCTTCATCAGGCGACGGCGACTTCTCATCTTCGAGCACATCTTTGAGCGAATTCGATTCGCCCTCGGTGAAAGGTTTGTCTAAGGACAAATGCGAATTGGATATTTGAAGTGTGGATGTTATTTCTGTTACACTTATATTGAGTTCCTCAGCAATTTCCTGCGTGCTTGGAGCTCGTCCACTCTCCTGCTCGAGTCTCGCTGCTGTTTTACCGATTTTGTGAAGTGTCCCCACTCGATTCAGCGGAAGTCTAACAATCCTCGATTGCTCGGCGAGTGCTTGAAGTATCGACTGTCGAATCCACCAGACAGCATAGGAAATGAACTTGAACCCTCGTTTTTCATCGAACCGTTTTCCTGCCTTGATAAGTCCAATATTACCTTCATTTATAAGGTCTGCGAGCGAAAGCCCTTGATTTTGATATTGCTTAGCAACACTGACAACGAAGCGAAGATTGGCTTTGGTGAGTTTCTCCAGCGCCTCCTGGTCGCCCTGATGTATCCTTCGAGCAAGCTCCACTTCCTCGTGGGCTTTCAAAAGTGGTGTTTCACCAATTTCTTTTAGATAGAGGTCTAATGTGCGGTCTACATCTCTTCGTGGTGCTCTTGCCATATTACCTCCCCCACTTTTTATAAATGTCCAAACTTACAAATTGCGAGTATATTAATAATTTTTCAAATGTCAATAGTTAATTTTGATTTTCTTTATTTGATTAAATTACAATAAGATGCAACGAATATAAAAATTGATTGAGAACAATAAATCGGGGATACTTAAATCAAGGAAATTGCAATAAAATCAAAATATTTTTTTGCCAAAATATACAAAAAATTCTCTCGATGGTGGAACTTTGCCGGTGGTGTTTCCAAGAATATCGAAAAAATTGAATGTCGCATAGGACGATTCTCCAAAATATGCACAGATTGCAGCGGACAGATAGCCGTATCCGTTGCCGTATGGTTTCTTCCAATCGCTCGGAGCGAGGTCGTATTCGAGTTTGAAACCGAACGCATCGCGGAAATCTTTGTCTATTCCGATATATGTTGAAAATCCGCGATTAAAATTTTCCTCGAACGAATAGTTTATTCCGATGTGAGCACCGAAATTCCCCCATAGAACCCGCCAATTCTTGCTTGTTACTACGAATGCTCCGCGAGATTTATGTTCGTATCGTTTTCTGTCGGATAGATATTTCCCGAACCCGATAGTTTCGACTCCGATTGCCACCGCAGGCGTGGAAATACCCTCGTGCCTGATTCTGAACCGAATCTCGAAACCCGGATATTTGTCCACTTTCACCGAACCGTTGCCGACAATATTCGTCGCTCCGTATGAGAGACCCGCCTGCAATCTATTCCATAACCCAAGTGTCGCACCGCATCGAAGACCATCCCCAGGAAAAGCCGAGGCGAAGAATAATAGTTTCCCATCATCCGCTATACCAGCGGTAGGACAATGAACTATTCTCTGCGGCTGTATTCCGAAAAGTAGTATCGGCAATAGAGCAATGAGAATGATTTTTTTCATAATTCACCTTCCGATTAGAACTTAAAAATTTTTCATTCATAATCAAGTGCTTTTTGTGAAATGGTTCAGAAATAGTTCGCAAAAAATTTTCCCGCTATGGATAGAAGTTTCGGGCTGGATTTCACGATATCCCAAACGATTGCAGGGATATCGAGTCCATACCATACTTTGCCCGATAATCTTTTATCCAGAACATCGGCGATTTTTTCCAACTCGCTATCGGACAGTCGCGAGACACCTTTACGCAATTTTGCATATATATCGAGCCATTTGAAATTCGTTTTTCGCCATCGTTTCTCGTATTCGGCAAGAACCTCTGAAAATTCGCGATTTCGACAATCGGCGATAGTTTCTGCGGCGAGTTTCCCCGATAACAATGCGGAATCTAATCCTCCGCCCGAAATCGCATTTGTCAATCTTGCGGCATCGCCCACGAGCAAAAGATTAGCACGACCGAGCGGCGAAAACCTTTTAGTAGTGGGAACGATACCATCGCGGCGCTCGACCATTGCAAAATTTTTGAAACGAATTTTTAAAAACTGTTCGAGATAATCGGCGGCACATTTGCCATCTGAAAATTTCGGGACTATACCGAGACCGACATTCGCTCTATTTCCACCCTTAGGGAAAACCCAGGCATATCCGCCGGGAGCGATGTTTTTCCCCCACCAAAATTCTGCGACAGGTTCGCCAGAAATCTCATCGCTTTCGAGCAAAATCTGAGCGCAACTGTGAAAATCCTCCTCGCCTAAAATTTTTTTCGGGAATGCCCATCTCGATGAAATTCCAGCGACACCATCAGCACCGATATAGTATTTGCCAATCAATTTCAGAAATCTGCCATCGTTTTCGATTAAGATGCCATCGACTGAATCGTCGCCGAGTATTTTTCTGACAGAATATTTTTTAAAAATCTTTACGCCGAGTTTTTCGTTCATCTCGGCGAGAGAGGATTCGAATTTCGGTCGGTCGAGAACGAAACCCGCATCGGGATGCTCGACATATAGCATCCTTTTCGATGGTGTGTAAATCTTTATCGCTTCGATTTTCGATGAAATCCACTCGTTATTTGCGGGGAATACTTTTGTCAGTCCCTCGACGCTAATTCCCTCTGCGCAGGCGACAGGTTCGCCAAATTGTTGTCTCCTCTCGACAATCGCCACCGAAAAACCCGCTCTCGCCGCGAAATATCCTGCGGAAAGTCCAGCAGGACCACCGCCGAGTATTACTATATCGAATTTCTCGCTGTGTTCATCGTATCGGATATTATTTTTCTCGCGAACATTCTCGCCAGAGATTTCATCCTTTCGCTCGATTGCACCGAGTGGACAGATATTTTCACACTTTCCGCAGTCGATACAGATATTCGTAATGATTTCTGCGGAGTTATCGTTCTGAACGATGGCATTCACGGGACAGATTTGAATACAGCCCCAGCAGGCGATACAGATATTTTTATCGACAAAATATGACATATCGGATTATTTGAAACCTTTTATAATATACATTATCCCTATGGTGACAAATAGGATGCCCGCGGAAATATTCACGATTTTTTGCGGAATGAATTTTCCTGCGACCGCTCCAACGACCGCTCCAATTGCGGTGATTACGATTAGTGCGGATGATGCGGCGACGAATACTATTCCAGGTTTCGTCGATGATGCGAACCCGAGAACTGCAAATTGAGTTTTATCGCCGAGTTCCGCTAAAAAAACCGCGATAAAGATTTTGAAAAATTGTGCCATCATATTTTCCTCTTGTTTTTATACATTTGAGAATCGGCTCGATGAATCAATGTGCTTTCGGTGTCGCCTTTTCGTGGTTTTGTTATCCCATAAGATATTTTCAACCCTGTTGTTAGATTAAATTTCTCCGCAATTTTTTGAATGACATTTGCAGGTTCATCATCGATGTCTTTCAAAATGATTACGAATTCATCTCCACCGAAGCGAGCGACTATATTGTTCTCACCGATAATTTCTCGTGCGATTCTTACGAATTCGACCAATGCCTCATTGCCGGCGATATGACCTTTATTATCGTTATACTTTTTGAATCCATCGATATCGATAAAGATTAAAGTAAAATCTACATCATTTTCAAGGAAATTATCGATTTTTTGGAACAGAGCGAGGTAATTGAAAGCACCTGTCAGCGGGTCGGTAATCGAAAATAAATATAATGTATTATTTATTTCCCTCTGCTTTCTCCACAGATAGAAACCGAAACTTATGAGCAACAAAAACGGCAGGAAAAATCTTAGCACATCCCAGATATTCGTCAAATCGAATCTGAAAGCATTTTCGATGAGAAACACACCGATTGTAATCAACGATGCATAGACGATAAATAAGCCGAAATGGGGCGCACCCGGGAATTTTATGTTTTCTCTATCCATCAACCGACAGGGATTATTATATCAGAAAGTTCCTTCGGAAGTTCGGAACTCAACCATTCTGTGCCGTTTTCTTTCACGATGAAATCATCCTCGATTCTAATCCCGCCCCAATCTGGAATGTAGATACCGGGTTCGATTGTTATTACGCTATTTTCGAGAATCGGTTTTTCGTTTCGGGTATTGACCCCTGGGAAATCGTGAACGACGAGACCGATTCCGTGCCCGAGACCGTGCCCGAAATATTCGCCATATCCTGCATCCTCTATTATCTTTCTGGCGATACCGTCGATTTCCTTACCGGTCATTCCTGCTTTGGCTTTGTCCGCTGCGGCGAGTTGAGCATCGAGAACTATACCATATATCTTTTTGAACTTATCATCTGGTTTGCCGATGAAAAATGTCCGTGTCAAATCCGATGAATAGCCATCATAAATTGCTCCGAAATCGACAGTTACCATCTCGCCTGCCTCGATTACTTTATCCGATGCAATCCCGTGAGGTAATGCAGCTCGCCAGCCAGATGCAACGATTGTATCGAAAGATGGTTTCTCGCTGCCCTTTCGTTTCATCCGATATTCCAATTCGGCGGCGAACTCCTTTTCGGTTATCCCAGGACGAAGCAACGGAAGAGCATCTATCAAAGATTCGATGGCTATATCCACGGCTCGAGCGATTTTGTTTATTTCGTCCGTATCTTTTACTGCTCTGAGCTCGGATAAAGGATTGCTCAAAGGAATCCAGACAACATCTCTAAAAATCCCCGAAAGTTTTCTGTAAAGTATATAATTTACACTATTCTCATCGAATCCGACGAGTTTTTTATTCTCGAAAACTTTTTGCTCGGAAAGAATAGTGAAATAATTTTTATCGGGGGATGTGATATAGATTTCTGCTTTATCCCCAACTTCATCTTTCGACTGTGTTTCATACCTGAAATCTGTGATGAATACCGCTCTATCCTTTTCCACCCAGAGCATTCCTGCATCGCCAGTAAATCCTGTTAAATAACGGATGTCGATGTGGTTCGTTACCAAGAAACCATCCAACCGCTCTTTCCCTATAATCTCTGTGAATCGCTCCATTCGAGTCATTTATGCCTCCTTATCATTTACATAATTTTCATTTCTTCTGCAATATTCATAACTCAAATAATTAATTTTTTCACCATTTTTTGACCTTTTATCTCAAAATCTAATTCGTTGTGTTTCATATCGGTTTTTTTTCATACTCCCTTTCGCCGTATTAGAGGATATTTCGCAGAACTCTTTTTACATAGTTTCAAAAATAAACTATATTTTTTCCCAGAGCAAGATTAAATAATGAAAATATTTTTTCTAAATATTATTTTGGATTATCTTGACTATCGAATTTTCATTTTTTAATTTTATTTATAGAATTATTTTTGAAAACACCTAAATTAAAATTATAGAGGTGATTTTTAATGGATGTTTTTCCAATAGCAGATGGTGCACTTATCGATATAATTCTCTATTTTGCCGAACAGATGCAAAATGGCGTAAAAGTAGATAATACGCCTGAAATCAAGCGCTATTTACTCAAAAATGGCTATTCGCAAAAACAAATAGAAAACGCTATTTTAGTTTTCCGCGAAAAGGTGGAGAATAGACATTCCGATGATACCGTGCGGATATTTTCAGAAGATGAATTATCCAATTTCACTCCCGAGGCGAAAAGACTTTTTGTTCGGCTATATAGACTCAAGATTCTGACTTTCGACCAAATCGAAGCTATTATTTGGCGGACATCGATGTTCGACGATGAGAACATTTCTGCTGAGGAATTGAAAATCACTGCTGCTATGATGCTCAGCCAACCCGATTTCGACCCGATTCCACCGGGTTTTTTCGTTCCGAGCAAAAAAGATGAAACAAAACATTAGCGAGGTGAAAAATGAAAAATGCATTGAAAATTATTATCGGAGTTTTATTCGTTTTTTGCACGATTTACTCGCAGCCGCTCGATAAATTTAATCTTATGTATTACACCGAAACAGGAGTTCCACCGCGTCACTTACATCCGAAGGTCGGATTATACTACTGGAATTATTCCTCATCTGATTTCTTTAATGATGATGGGAATCGTGAGGATATAGGTATCGAAAATTCAGAGTCCTGGTTTGTTCCTACATTTTCGTTCGGTGCGGGCGATGTGGTCGAGTTCGGAATGGCTGTTCCGATAATTTCTCAGAAGACGGAATTCAATGATACATACAATTCAGATGGCTCGGGAGTCGGCGATATGTTGTTGTGGCTGAAAACATCGGTGACGAAAATGCCTTGGTTCGGGATTCGGACAGCGGTGAAACTCGCCACCGGCGACGATAATCCCGGCGAGGACAAACTGCCCACTGGAACAGGGCAAACCGATTTGGATATGGGATTATTTTTCTCGTGTTTTCCAGAAAAAATGGGATTTTTATGCGATATTTCGACAGGATATCGTTTGAGATTCGAAAAAGAAAACTCGGATGGAACTAAATACGACCCCGGCGACGAGGGTAGATTACAACTATATCTCGGCGGGATGCCTGTCGAAGGTTTCGGTATTTTATTCGGCGGAGATGGTTTTATCTCTATGAACGATAGATACAATGGATACGAGGCGAAAAAGAGTTATAGAGCATCGTCTATGCTCGGTCTGCGGATGTTCTATAAAACTAAATTCGGTGTTAGAGTCGATGGTGGGATAAAATTCGATGTTGCAGGTAAGGCATACCCCGCGGGATTGGGTTTCGTTTTCGGTGCAAACTACGAGCCTCAATTCTGAGAGCAATCGATTTATGCTTTTGGGATAAAAATATCTGAAATGTCCACAATGGATGATTAATGTAAATATAATATATTGCGAATTGCCAGTTTTGCGTTTTATTTATTACTATGCACGAATATTCGATAGCGAAGGGAATAGTAAAGGTTGTTCTATCCACTATGGATGGTAGAAATGAGAAAGTGAAAAGGATATGGGTTAAAGCAGGTATAGCTAAGGCTATTATGCCCGATGCCCTTCTTTTCTCTTTCGATGTATTAAAAAAAGATTATGATAGTATAGAGAATGCGGAGCTTTGTCTCGATATTGTTCCAATTTCTGGGCATTGCAATATATGTGGGCAGGATTTTAAGGTAGAAAAAGTTATAGGGGTATGTCCGAATTGTGGAAGTGCCGATGTCGATTGGTCGGGGGGAAATGAACTTTTCATAGAAAAAATCGAAATTCTATAGAATGGGGTAAATTATGGGTGAAATGATAGTCAAAATACTCGATGTAGTTTCACGGCTGCGTAGGGCGAAAACTTTTCAGGAGAAAATGAACCTCATCGCCGAGGGTATCGGTGCTTGCGGATGGACTTATGTTCATCTATATGTGTTCGACAGGGATAGGAAAGCGATAAAATCCGCGGCATACTGGGGTATCGACGAAGAAGGTAGAAAATATCTCGAAACTCATAGAATGAAACTCGAGCAAATCGAAACAATCCTTATGAAACCAGAATTCGAACAATACAAAATCGGCAGATGCTATTATCTTCCACATACTGTTAATGATGATTTTATCAATGAGATGCGCGAGACAGGTTGGACTCCCGATGATGAAATCGAAAAACCGGGAGCGTGGCATCCCAACGATATGTTGTTTATTCCTCTTTACGGTTTCGGTGGAAAAGTTGTCGGTTTGGTTTCTGTAGATGAACCTATCGATGGTCAGATTCCTACTGAAAAATCACTTCGCTCGGTAGAACTGTTCGTAGATTATGCTGTTGCCTTTATCGAGGAGGACGAGTTCGAGAACTATCTGTCGAAATCTAAGAATGTTCTCGCCGAGGTATTCAATCTCTCGCCTGTTGCCATCGTGATTTCTGATGAATACGATAATATAATTCACATAAATCCTGCCGCAGAGAAAATTTTTGGTTTCAAGGTGGATGAACTTATCGGTAAAAATACTTCCTTCTTATTTTCCCCGAGCGAAAACCTCGATAATGTCCTTCAAAAAAGGCAAGAGGGAATATTCGAGGGAGAAACATTGTTGCATCGTAAAAGTGGTAAAGAGTTCTGGGGCTATGTGGTGAATGTGCCCGTTAAGAATTTCGCTGGTGAAATAGAAAGCTATCTTCTAATGGCTCTCGATATCACCGAGACGAAAAATTTGCAATATTATCTCATCCGAGCGGAAAAACTTGCAGGTATCGGAATTCTCGCCTCCGGTATCGCTCACGAATTGAACAATCCACTGTATGGAATTCTCGGTTTAGCCGAAGCGATAGTCGAGGAAGACGATGTGGATTTAATTCACGAGTATGCTCACGATATAGTGGAGTATTCCAGAGAAGCTGCCGATATAGTCAAAGATTTGGCGGGTTATTCATACTCCTCACAGATGGAAACGGCATCGACGATAAATCCAAATATTACTATCAAAAACGCTCTGAAAATGATAAAGCGACTCGGCAAACTTAATAATATCGAAGTTAACGAAAAATATGGTGAATTGACAGAAATCAATGCAAGCGCCAGCGAACTTCAACAGGTGTTTGTTAATTTGATTACCAATGCGGTGGATTCTATGCCCGATGGCGGCAAACTGTCGATAGAAACTTCGCAGGTCGGTGATTTTGCGGAGATAAGAATATCGGATACAGGAGCGGGTATCCCCGAAGAATACAAAGAGCACATTTTCGAACCTTTTTTCACAACGAAACCAGTCGGTGAGGGAACAGGTCTCGGTCTATACATCACATATCGAATTGTGAATAAGTATAAAGGCACAATAGATTTCAAATCGAGCGAGGGGAAAGGAACTACTTTCATAGTTAGATTTCCCATCAAGCAGGACTAAATTATGAATTCAACAGATAAAGAAAATGTTCCACCAACTTCCGAATCAGCAACGATAGTTGTCATCGATGATGAGCCGCGAATCAGGAAGATTCTTACGCTTCAACTGGAAAAAGCGGGCTACAATGTTATCTCGCTCGACAACGGCAAGGAGGCGATGGAACTTATCGGACAGTTAGAGGTGGATGTTGTTATAACGGACATTCGTATGCCGAACATAACTGGGGAACAAGTTCTAAAATATGTGAAAACCCATTCTCCGACGATTCCTGTAATTATGCTTACAGGTGTGGTCGATGTCGAGACGGCGGTGAACATAATGAAATCCGGTGCTTATGATTATCTCGTCAAGCCTGTGAAACGCGAGGACCTCTTAATTACGGTGCATCGTGCTGTTCAGTATCGCGAAATTGTTCTGCGTAATGTTCGACTTCAAGAGGAAAATATAAAATACCAGCGGGATTTGGAACACAAGGTTCGCGAGCGCACCCGAGAACTCGCCAGAGCATTGGCTCATTTGCGCGAGATTCATATGGATACGGTTAAAATTCTGGCGAGTGCAATCGAGGAAAAGGACCCGTATATGCGAGGTCATTCCAACCGTGTTAGAATTCTCTCCGCGGAGATGGCTCGAAGACTCGGATACAAGGAGATGGAAATCGAACGAATCGAATACGGCGCATTGCTTCACGATATCGGGAAAATAGCAATCGACCAGAGAATTTTGGACAAACCAGGTCCATTGACGGAGGAGGAGCATAAGATTATTCAGGAGCACCCGATAATCGGCGAGCGGATAATATCTAAGGTTAGTTTTTTCGCCGACATTGCTCCTATGGTGCGATGGCATCACGAGAGATGGGATGGACTCGGCTACCCCGATGGTATCAAAGGCGAAAATATCCCTGTTCCCGTCAGAATTCTCAATCTCGTCGATGCTTTCGATGCGATGACGAGCGATAGACCATATCGTAAGGCTCTGCCAATCGAACGAGTTATAAATATTATTAAAGAGGAGAGGGGAAAGCAGTTCGCTCCAGAAGTCGTGGATATATTCATAAACGAAGAGGTGTATAAAACCCCCGTAATAGATTGATATGCACATAAAACATAACATCCGTTGCAAGATTAAATTGGAAAATTTCGAGGGTCCGCTGGATTTACTACTCTATCTTATTCAGAAAGAAGAGATAGAAATTTATGACATCCCTATTGCGTATGTGACGAAGCAATACATATCCTATCTCGATTTGATGCAGGAGTTGAATCTCGAAATCGCCGGCGAGTATCTATATATGGCGTCGCTTTTGCTGAATATAAAGTCGAGAATGCTTCTGCCGAAAAGAACACGGCAGGATGGCACAATCGAGGACCCTCGCGAGGAACTAACATCGGTTCTCATCGAATACAAGCAGTTCAAAAACGCGGGCGAATATCTTCGGATGAAGTATAAGGAGGAGCAAAATCATATATCGATAGGGAAAGTGCATCTGCCGAAATCTTCCGCGATGATTATGACCGTTCCGCTCGATTTTTTCGACCTGATGAAAACGGCGTGGAATGTTCTGAAAAGAGAAAACCGAATTGTCAAATTGCCAGAGAAGGATAAGATAAATATTCAGGAGCGAATAGAGTTCATCAAGCAGAAAGTATATGAGAAAGCACGGCTTAAATTCATCGAATTGTTCGAGCGGGAGAAGGTCAGCGGATTGTATTTTGTAGGAACTTTTTTTGCGCTTCTCGAACTTATGAGACAGAGATATCTTTCGGTCAGGCAGAGAAAACCATTCGGAAATATCTGGATATACAAGAAAATTCAAATAAAGGAAAATGAAGTCGCAAGTTCGGAACTGGTTTTGCCCGAACAGAATTAAAAAATTTTCTAACTCGAATTCTTTGAAATCGCCTCGAAAGATTAGTTCCTTTCGAGGCATAAAAAGTCGTATGATTTTAAAAGAGGGTGAAAATGAAAAGGTGCTTTATTTCTTTTATTTTGATAGTTGTTTCTTGTTCATTTGCCCAAAAGCAAATCGACATCGATTTCAGCGATGTAGTGGATACGATAAAATCTGACCTATTAGGTGGAAATAAAGGACCAGGGATATCGTCGGATTATATTCGTGCAATCGGGATTCACTACATCAGAACAAATGGATATTATGGTCCTGCGGACTATTGTTTTTACTCATCGTTCTGGAATACAGATTCATTGGGAAATTTTACCACGATTAATACATCATTTGACCCTTTGAATCCTGCGGATTATGATTGGGCGGAAACCGATAGCCAGATGCTGAAAATTGTTGATAACGGTTTTGAAATATATTTCCGTCTTGGTATTAGTATGCCCGATTCATCTAGATTGCCTATGCCTATTTGCGACCCACCTGTCGATAGCGAAAGCACACCCGGAAATTTCACAAAGTTCGCCGAATTGTGCGTAAGAACGGTGATGCATTACAACGATGGTTGGGATTCGGGATTTCACCATAATATCCGATATTTCGAGATATGGAACGAACCTGGGGGAGTGTTCTGGGATGGAACAGCAGCTCAATTCTACAAAATGTTCAAGGCGGTCAGCGATTCGATTAAATCTTACGACCCGAGTATTCAAATCGGCGGTCCTGGCGCAGTGCCGACGACATCGATTGGAGTTAATACTCGATATCGGGAAGGTTTACTCGAATTTTTGGATACATCTGGAACTGAATTGGATTTTTACTCCTGGCACATATATGGAACCGATAATCCATACAGTATTAAGGAATATGCCGATACGATTCGGGCACTGCTCGATTATCACGGCTTTTACGATGCCGAAAGCCATATATCCGAAATAAATCACAATTTGGACAGCACATTGGATACTTTCGTTCCATCGCCGCTCGGAGCGGCATACTATCTATCGCTCGTTCTGACCGCTCAGCAATCGCCGATTGATAGATTTCTCTGGTATCCCAGTGTAGCATTGACATCGTTGCGGAGTGCTGGTATCGAAACCACCTTTACTCAAAGTGCCAGCGCAATTCGTGCATTCCATATGATGCAGATGGAGACACCGATGATAGTTTATTCTACCGGCGATGAGGTAATCGATGGCTGTTTCGATTGCGATACGACGAATTTTATGACGCTCGCGGCAAAATCCACCGACGACGAAAAATTATATATCCTCGTCTCGAACTATCGCAGTTCCAACAGCGATTATCGGATAGCAATCCGTAATCTGCCGTGGAGTTCATCCGATAGTGTAGAAGTCAGAAGAAATTTCATCATCGATACGCTAAATTTTAGCGAGACAGTCGATACGATTGTCGGATGTGATAGTTTAATCATCTTTCAGCCCGATATGGATGCGCCATCGGTGTTGTTTTTGCGGATTACGAAAGTTGCATCGACTATTGTGGACGAGGACGAAATCGAGAACGAGAAAATACGCATATATCCTAATCCCACAAACAGAACGATTACCATAGCGGGCAAAAATGTTAAACGAATTGCAGTTTTCGATGAGACTGGTAAAATTGTCCTTCGTGAACAAATCGGCTCGAAAAACGCTCGAATAGATATGCGGAAATTTCCGCCGGGGATATATTTCATAAAAGCAGAGACGAGCGATGGAACTATCACCAAAAAAATTACGATAGAGTGAAATTTCTTTAACGATTATATTTTGCACATCTTGAAAAACTGACTATTTTTCAACAAAATTCGCAAAAGGATTCGATATGTCGGCAATTATACTATCGGTCGGTCTAATTATATTTCTGGCATATTTTTTTACAGGACTTTTCGAGCGAACCCGTATCCCCGATGTTTTGATGCTCACCATCATCGGTATAGTTCTCGGTCCCGTATCGGGTATCGTTTGTCCAACCGATTTCGGGAAAATAGGCAATGTTATGACCACAATCGCTCTCATCGTCATTCTTTTCGAGGGCGGTATCAATCTAAATATCAAGCAAATCAAAGAATCTCTCGATGAAACCGCCTATGTCGCTATTTCGAGTTTCATCGTGACGATGATTATAATAAGTTTTGCCTCGTGGGAAATTTTCGGATTGCAACCGCTGGTGGCGATTATGCTCGGTTCCATTCTCGGCGGGACGAGTTCCGCTGTCGTCATCCCGATAATAAAACATCTCAAACTCTCCGACCTCGCATATATGGTATTGTTCCTCGAATCCGCATTGACCGATGTTATATGTATAATTGTCGCTGTGAGCATAATGGCGGCGTATTCCACAGGTTCTGTTGCCACGGGGAAAATTTTCGGGCAGATTATTTCCTCTTTGGTTCTGGCATCGGCGATAGGTGTCGCTGGCGGATATGTTTGGGCTGCGATTTTCAAGAAAATCAAGGGAATCCCGAACACCGCCATAACGACTCTCGCATATATATTCATTCTATATGGGATAGCGGAATTCTTAGGTTTCAGCGGAGCGATTTCGTCGTTAGCATTCGGTATCACGCTCGCCAATCTGAAAAATGTCCCCATTGAAAAGTTGAAAAAATACACGAGATTTTCGCTGCTACCCGCAAAACAGATTTCCAGTTACGAGCGCTCTTTCTTTCAGGAAATAGTATTTTTGCTGAAAATATTTTTCTTCATATATCTCGGACTTTCCATAAAGTTCGGCAATTTAAAAGTGATAATCGGCGGATTGATAATAACGATTTTGCTGTTTTTGGGAAGAGCATTAGTTGTCAGGTTCTTTATGCCGAAACGGATTCCTCGCAGCGATGCCGATGTTATGGCTGCACTTATCCCTAAGGGTCTTGCTGCTGCGGTTCTCGCATCGATGCCACTTCAACAGAATATCCCCGGCGGAGAAATCGTTCAGGATATGTCATATATTGTGGTTCTATACAGCATAGTGCTGTCGGCATTGCTCGTTACACTAATCGAGAGAAAAAACA
>CAYRNI010000016.1:0-8947 GCA_964425665.1 uncultured bacterium | reverse complement strand
AGTGCTTGAGTTTCCTCGCCGTGAACCACGAATATCTTTTTGACTTTGCCGAGCCCTTTCGCATATTGCAGAAGTTCGGTTCTGTCGGCGTGAGCAGAAAAGGAATGCGAGACCACAACCTCCGCACGAACCTTATATTTATCACCTAATATTGGAACTTCTTTCCAGCCATCCGCGAGTTTTCTGCCGAGTGTATTCTGCGCCATAAATCCGACAATCATTATCGTATTTTTGGGATTTTCGATATTGTTGGCGAGATGATGCAGAACTCTCCCAGCCTCAGCCATACCCGATGCCGAGATTATAATGGCGGGATGGTCTATTCTGTTTAGTTCTTTCGACCTATCGACACTCCGCACATATTCTATTTCAGCAGAACCGAATGGGTTATCGCCTCTTTTGTAATACGCCTGCGTCTCATCGTCGAACCATTCTATATATTGCTCGAAAACGCTGGTGATATTAACCGCCAGCGGCGAATCGATAAAAATTTTAATATTCGGTATCGCACCATCTCGCGTTAGTTCGTGGATAAAATAGATAATTTCTTGTGTTCTCTCCACCGCAAATGATGGAATTATAATTTTTCCGCCGCGTTCATAAGTCCGATTTATAACCTCGGCGAGTTGGTCCTTCGCCTTATAAATATTGTCGTGGTCACGGTTCCCGTATGTGCTTTCGATGATGGCATAATCTACCCCTCTTATTTGATGCGGGTCATTTAGCAGAGGAAGGTTTTTCCTCCCCAAATCGACTATGTATGCGATTTTGATTTTTTTACTTCCCTGTCCTATGCGAATGAGTGTCAATGCTGCACCGAGTATATGTCCTGCCTCGACAAATTTTATCTCAACATCGTCGGCGACTCTGAACCATTGGTTCAATCGATGCGGGCGAATCTGCCTGATTACATCGAGAGCATCCGCAGTAGAATAGAGAGGCTCCACAGGCGGAAGTCCCCGCTTTTTATTTTTCTTATTGATGAACTCGGCATCTCGCTCCTGAATGTATGCAGAATCCGGTAGCATATAGTGAACCAAAGCATCGGTGGGCACAGTTGCGTGGACAATCTTTCTGTATCCATTCTTGGAAAGATTCGGCAGATTCCCGCTGTGGTCGATGTGAGCGTGTCCTAAAATAACCGCATCGACTTTCGATGGATTAAATAAAAAGTTTTTGTTCTTTTCGCGAGTTTCAGCTCGCCTGCCCTGAAATAGTCCGCAATCTAAAAGAATCCGACTTCCAGCATCGGTGGTTATAAGGTGTTTCGACCCCGTAACATTTCTCGTCGCACCGCAGAATTTGATTTTCATAGTTTGCTCCCTTTTGGAATATGAAAATTCTTACAAATCTTTGTAAAATATCCATTATTTAAAAATAGCAAAGAGAAAATAAAAATCCATTTGTATACTTTAAAATGACTTGACAATTATGTTTCGCAATTTATGTATATTAAAAGGGCGGCGTAGCTCAGTTGGTCAGAGCAGCGGAATCATAATCCGCGTGTCCGGGGTTCAAGTCCCTGCGCCGCTATTTTTTATTCGATTTTTGGAGTAGAATGTGCAGTTTTTTCAATCGAATATTTTTCGAAAGTCTATGCCCGCTTTTCAATTTCGCCCATTCGTGTATTTGAATTGAAGTTCGTATAATTTCGCGTAGTATCCATTTTGTTGCATAAGTTGTTCGTGAGTTCCTCGTTCGACAATTTTGCCCTTGTGCATAACGAGTATCATATCTACGGTGCGAATAGTCGATAATCGGTGAGCAATCACAATCGATGTTCTACCGCCGATAAGTTTTTCTATCGCATCCTGGATAAGAATTTCCGTGTGGGTGTCGATGTTAGCGGTGGCTTCATCGAGAACCAATATTTTCGGGTCGAACACGAGAGCTCGGGCAAAAGAGAGTAATTGTCTCTGTCCAGCAGAAAGCGTAGCACCTCGTTCCGCTACTGGTTCGGAGAATTTATTAGGCAAATTGATTATAAAATCGTAAGCATTGACTATCTTAGCTGCTCGCGTTATTTTATCCTCGGATATGTTTTCATCCCCCAATCTGATGTTCTCGCGTATGTTCGTCGAGAATAGAAAAACATCTTGTAGAACTATCCCGACAGATTTCCTCAATGTTTCGATATCCCACCTTTTTATATCCACATCATCGATTAGGATTTGTCCGCGGTGAATGTCATACATTCTCGTCAGCAACGCTGTAATTGTAGTTTTTCCAGCTCCTGTCGCACCGACTATGGCGATTTTTTCGCCTTGCTCGGCGATGAAACTTACATCTTTCAGAACCCACTCGCCCTCATTATATGCGAACCAAACATTTCTGAACTCGACCTTCCCTCTGATTTGTTCCGGAGATGGTTTGTATGGATTCGGAGGGGTAACTATTTCTGGCTCGGTTTCGAGCAATCCGAATACTCGCTCTGTCGCAGCCATAGCAGATTGCATTATGCTGAACTTATCCGCCAACGCTTGAATCGGTCGAAAGAACATATTGATATAAGATAGATACGCCACAAGCATTCCCAGAGACATCGCCTGATGAATCACCTGCCCTCCTCCGAACCAGATAGTCAGCGCTATCGCAAGGTTTATACAAAATGTTATGAGCGGTCTAAATATCGCATTGACCCAGAGCATTCTCATTGTCGAATTGTAATATTCATCGTTGACCTTATCGAAATTTTTCAACATCCGCCGTTCCTGAACGAATGCTTGAATTATCTTGATGCCCGCTAAATCCTCGGAGAGTTTTGCATTCATCGATGAAAGCGACCTTCTAAACCAACGATATGCCTCACGCATAGCTCGTCGGAATAATATTGTAATCAACACTATAACAGGAACAAGACCCACAACCAACAGCGATAGTTTCCAACTCATATAGAATAATATGAAGCCGATACCGAAAAGTGTGATTAAATCTTTGAACGATGTTACGAGAACCGATGTGAACATTTCGGATATTGTATTTATATCGTTTGTTGCTCGCGTCACGAGTTTGCCAACGGGTGTATTGTCGAAAAATTTTAAGGATAATTTTTGAATGTGAGCGAAAACTTTAACGCGCAAATCGTGCATTATTCTTTGGGCAACGAGATTTAATGAATAAACTTGTCCGAAGTTTAGAAAGAATGATAAGGCGAGAAGCAGAAAATATAACAGAGCGATTTTGATAAGCCCTGATATTTGATTCGAGCGAATTACAGAAATTTCAGCGGATGGTATTTCTTTCAACTTTTCATAAGATATCGCATAATCCGGCTTCCGCAACAGACTTCGTTTTGCAAAAGGGAGCTTGATTTTCGGCGGTGAAATAACATTTTTCCCAATCGGTTCACCAACGGGAAAAAACTTATCGCTATGCTTTTCTATCAATGCTAATACGGTGTCTTTCAAATTTTCAGGATAATTGTCGAGACGAACAACTAAATATTTTTTAGGTAAGATTATTCCTTTTGCGAGTCCTTGTTTCATATCTGCTGGGTCGAGCCAAGCACCATCGATAATAAATGAATCTTTACCCACACAGAACATCGCTCCGCCATATCGCTCGATATATTTGTTTTTAGATTGCTCGTTTTTGGAAAAATCGAGCATCTGGTTATTTAGAACTATATAACGGTCTATAGCCTCGCGGGAAATATATGGCAAATATATCTCGATAACAGACGCTATCATCAGCAAGAAAAATGCGATTACCATCAAAACCCGATAGGGTTTGGTATATGGGAGCAGTTTTTTTACGAGACGAGAATCGTAAAATTTTTGCCCCTTCAAATCTTCATCCGATATGTATCCTCGTCCTGGTCCTGGCATAGTTTGGAAATTTATTATGTTTTGAATAGCAAGCAAGCATTTTAACTCTAATAAAAATTTTTTATTATTCCCGAATAGCTTATGGACATAATGGAAGCGAGATGATTATTCGCGAAAGTAGACAAAAATATAAAAAAAAACCTTGACAAACTATTTTCTATTCCTATTTTGGAACAATGGAACGAATTGGTCGAATGTTCTAATAGGTTGGAGACAAATGGAAAATATATATTCGAAAAAGAAAGAAATTATCATCCAAACCGCGCAGAAGCTCTTTTCCCGATTTGGCTTTTTGAAAACAACTGTCGATGAAATAGCGAAAGCGGCTCGGATGGGTAAAGCATCTATATACCATTATTTCAAAAGTAAAGAGGATATCTTTCGTGAGGTCATCGAAAAGGAAAATCAGATTTTGCATACAAGAATACGGGAAGCAATCGAGGAACAGGAAACCCTACGGGGCAAAATTAAAGCTTTTATTTTAACGAAAATGGAATGCTTGAGCGAATTGGCAAACATCTATGATGTATTAAAAAACGAGTATTTAGAACATTACGCATTCATAGAAAAAGCCCGTGAGGCAAACTTTCGACAAGAAATCGAAACGGTCAAATCTATATTGCGGGATGGAATGAATGAGGGCGTTTTCGAGATAGATGATATCGAATTGACATCGTTTGCAATTATATCGGCGTTGAAGGGATTGGAGTATCCCTGGACAATAAAAACTCCCTCGGATAAAATAGAAAAGAATATCGATAAGTTGCTGGATATTCTGTTCAACGGAATTGTAAAGCGATAATTTTTTTTCGCCGTAAATCGAACAAAAAACGAATAAAGTCGAGGAGTCGAAGAAATGCGAGTAACAACAGTATCGGTTGATGAAAAATGGAAGTTAAAAAAATTCATCGATTTCCCGTGGTTTATTTATAGAAGATATAGTTTCCACAAGAATTGGGTTCCACCATTGAAAAAAGATATGAAGTTCAAGTTGGATACAAAACGGCATCCTTTCTGGCAACATGCGGAGCGAGAACTTTTCCTCGCATACAAGGATAATATGCTTGTCGGTAGAATAGGTGCAATAATCGACCACAATTACAACGAATTGTGGGATGAAAAGATGGGTGCATTCGGCTTTTTCGAGTGCATAGATGACCAAAAAGTTGCGAATGCTCTTTTAGATGCCGCTGCAAAATGGCTTAAAGAGAAAGGAATGAAATTCATTCGCGGTCCGCTATCGCCATCGATGAACGATGAATGTGCATTTCTCGTAGATGGATTCGATAGTCCACCAGTGATAATGATGCCATACAATCCACAATATTACCCTGAACTCGTCGAGCAAGCGGGTTTCGCAAAAGCGAAAGACCTTCTTGCATTCTACAAAGACGCAGAAACAGGAATCCCAGAAAGATTACAGAAACTCGCGGAGGCATTGAAAAACAAACCGAATGTGAAAATTCGAAAGGTGAATTTCAAAAATCTCGATAGCGAAATGGCGATTATAAAAGACCTTTACAATCAAAGTTGGGAGAAAAACTGGGGTTTCTCGCCGATGACCGATGCTGAAATGGACCTGTTAGGCAAAGAATTGAAGCCTACCGCCGTGCAGGAACTCGCACTTCTGGTTTTTGTCGATGGTGAACCCGCAGGGATTGGAATCACAATTCCCGATTATAATCAGGTGCTCAAACATCTCGATGGCAAACTCGGTCCGATACAAATCGCTAAGGCGCTCAGATTGCGAAAGGAAATCGACGGTGTCCGCGCGATGGTTTTCGGGTTCAAACCGCGGTTCAGACGAACAGGATTGCCGATTCTACTCTATTGGGAAACCGAACAAGCAGCTCGAAAACTGGGTTATAAGTGGTGCGAACTCTCGTGGAATCTCGAGGATAACGACCTTATAAATAAATTCGACAGCGAAATAGGTGGAAAAGTCTATAAGAGATACAGAATTTACGAGAGGGAACTCTGAAAAGGAGATAAATGTTTATCATCGAACAAAAATACAAGGAGTCGATTATGGTAAAAATATCGTTAATCATTGGGGCAATGCTTATGATGATTTTCGCAGGGTGCAGTGATACTATAAAAGAAATTAGCACGACAATTTCGGGCAATGTTAGTAGCGATGGAGAGCCAGTTTCAGGTGCCTATGTAATTCTGCTCGATGCGGGAGATTCGGTTAGTTCTGGGCTTTCACTCTCGAACGGTATGATAACGAATTCGAACGGAGATTACACGATGGTCGAGGTAAGTGCTGGCGACCATTATGTAGCGGCAATCGACGATGCAAATGGCAATATCATATTCGACCCGGATACCGACAGACTCGGCTACTACGGCGACCCAGACACAACCACAGGGCTCACAATCCCTCGAACACTGCATATAAATGATGGCGACGATTTAAAAAATATCGACATTACGAAACTTTATCGATTGCAATGATGAATAATAATGTTATGAAAAATAATTTAGTTAGAGGATATTCGATTACATTCCTCGGTGCATTTTTAGCAGTGCTTATTTTTTCTGGATGCACAAATAAAGATGGCGTTTCCGTGCCTGACAGCTACAACGACCAGGGAAGAGAACTGATTTATGCTCCCGAACGAGTCGAAGGAGAAGACTGCTCGAGCTTGTTTGCTGGATTCGGCTCGTCTCCCGATTTCCAAAAGGCTATAGATGATGCAATAGAGAAAGGACAGGAAAAATTCGGCGAGGATTATGTCGCACTGGCTGATATTATAGCCTGGTATGAAACCACAGATTATCTGGTTTATTCATCATACTGTGCGAAAGTTTCGGGGTATCCCGCTCGCTTTGATGATGAAACATTATACACCACGCAGGACGAAGTTCCAACGATTTTCGATGGGCATCCTGTGTATTATCACAGTTCCACTGGAATCGAAAATGATTTCAGCAAATTGAAATATATTATGAAAATCATCCCAGAAGATAAAATTGAATTTATAGGGGCTATCGAGTAAAACACTCTAACACGGAGGTATGAAATGTTCGACACAATCAAAAAAGGGCTTTATCTCGGGTTTGGTGCAATCGCCATAACCAAAGAAAAAGCCGAGCAGCTCGCCGATGAGCTCATCAAAAAGGGCGAAGCCACAGCCGATGAGAAACCGAAATTGGTGAAGAAAATCCTCGAGCACGCAGAAGAGCAGGAGAAGAAAATAACCGATTTGGTCGACAGTGCGGTTCGCAAAGCGGTCGAGAAGGCAAAAGTTGCCACAAAGAACGATATCGCACAGCTCGAGGAACGAATTAATGCCTTAAATGAGAAGTTGAAGTAAATGGAATCGAAAATCCCACATAGTGCAAAAAGATACACACAAATATTACAGGTTTTCGTCCGATGGGGTGTTATCGAGATAACGCGGCATTTCCTAAATCTTCATTCGAGCAAGAGAATTTCTGGGGTCGAAAGATTGTCTAGGGGGGAACGACTTCGTATGGCACTCGAGGAACTGGGCGGAACATTCGTGAAAATCGGGCAAATACTCAGTGTTCGTCCCGATATCGTGCCGCTCGATGTGTGCGATGAACTGCGCAAACTTCAGAACGATGTTCCCCCTGCTTCTTTCGACAAAATCGAACCGATATTTAACGAGATGTATGGTGTTCCGATAGACGATGTTTTTACTAAATTCGACAGAACACCGATAGCAGCGGCATCACTGGCTCAGGTCTATCGCGCGACGACAAAAGACGGAGCAGAAGTTGCTGTTAAGGTTCTTCGTCCGAACATACGCCAGCAAATAGAAAACGATATTTCACTTATGCGGCAGATTGCGGCAATCGGCGAAAATTATTCATCATTGATATCGGATATCAATCCGCTGACCTTCGTAGACGAGTTCGCACGGTCGCTTCGCAGGGAAACCGACCTCGTCTGGGAAAGAAGAAATATCGAACGCTTTGCGTCGTTGTGCGAGGGCGATGAGACCGTTCATATCCCCAAAGTCTATCCTAAACTTTCGGGGAAAAATGTTCTGGTTATGGAGTTCATCGATGGAATAAGCACATCCGATGTGGATAAATTAAGAGATGCCGGGCTTTCACCCGAAATAATCGCACAGAGGGGTGCGCGGCTGATTGTCCGCTCGATTTTCGACTTCGGTTTTTTCCACGCCGACCCGCACCCAGGAAATATATTCGTCCTGCCCGGTAATGTAATTGCACCGCTCGATTACGGAATGGTCGGCTTCGTCGATGACGAGATGCGAGAAACACTTTTCGATATGGTTTCAGGAATAGTAAATAAAAACGAAAGCCGATTCATACGGGGACTCGAATCTATATGCGAACTTCCAGATGATATTCAATTGCCCGTATTGAAAAGAGATATATCGGATTTAATACAAAAATACTATGGAATCGAACTCCAATATTTGAATATAGAGGAAATCGGCGAGGACATTTTTGCTCTATTCCGCCGTCATAAAATTCGTCTGCCTGCTGACTTATCGCTTTTGGCAAAAGCACTTATCACTGTCGAGGGGTTAGGGAAAGCACTCGACCCGAATTTCAATTCGGTGGAATTCCTTCAGCCCTTCGTGAAAAAATATTTCTTCAAGCGATGGAATCCGAAGAGAATGTTCGAGTCCGCAGAAGCGATGTTCGAGGATTCTATCAGAGCGTCGTTAAAACTCCCCGAACGACTGGATAAAATAACCGAGAAACTACAATTTGGCAGTTTGAAAGTAAAATTGGAACATCACAGATTGGAAAATTTAGCGGAGCAGCTGAGCAGAGCAAGTAATAGAATATCCTTCGCCTTGATAGTGGCTGCATTGTTGATTGCCTCGGCTCTCGTGATGTCCATAGACAAAGGACCGCAACTATTCGGTTTCCCGTTATTTAGCCTGATAAATTACGGAGTAGGCGTCGTTCTCGGACTTTATCTTATATTCGACATATTGCGCAAAAAGTGGTTACGATAAATCAAAAAAAATAAGAGGAGGTAGTAAAATGTCAAACGCAGCAGAAAACTCTATCGGAGAGTTTTTAGCCAAACAGGTGGTTAATCTTTCCAGCGTAATCGGTGTATGGAAAGTTGCTCTGCCACCGCTGGAAAAGGTCGCTCACAAACT
>CAYRNI010000015.1:21781-28400 GCA_964425665.1 uncultured bacterium | reverse complement strand
AGATGGCAGGAGGTAAGAAAATGGAAAGATGGTTAATTGTAGAGGATGATTTCGGGCTATCTGAAACGCTGGCTACCGCATTCGTCAAATATGGTTTCGAGGTCGGGATTGTCAGGCTCGGGCAGGATGCTATCGATGGTATGGACAAAAACTTCGACGGTGCGATTGTAGATTTGAATCTACCAGACATCGATGGTGAAACCGTTCTGAGAACTTTGCGTAAAAAATTTCCCGACAAAAAACTGGGGATTATCACCGGCGAACCGTTCGAAAATCTCGAAAAAATCGCTAAAAGATGCGGTGCAGATTTCTGGATTAGAAAACCATTCACATTGGAACAACTATTTCGCTCGATAAGGGAGATAAAATCGCTCAAAGGAACTAAATCGAATGAGAAGGTTGAAATAAAGAAAGGAGGTCTAAAAATGGTGCGTAAAATTGGCATACTTCCTGCCATATTGACAGGTATCATAATCGGCGTTATTTTAACCGCAAATATGAATATAGTTCATCCCGCGAATGCCACACAATCGAGCAGGAAACTTCCCGAGTTCTCACAGGTCTTTGCCGATGTTGCCGAAGAGGTGATGCCATCGGTAGTTACTATCACGAGTGCAAAAATATACAATATCAGAACAATAAATCCCTTCTGGGAATTTGGTCCGTTCGACTTCTTCTTCGGACCGAATGGAACTCCACGATACAGAAATCGCCAGTTCAAACAGGAGGCACTCGGTTCCGGTGTCATAGTTTCCCCCGATGGATACATTCTGACAAACAATCATGTGGTCGATGGTGCGGATGAGATTCAGGTGCATATCGGCGATGAAACATACGATGCAGAAGTTGTCGGCAAAGACGATAAAACCGACATCGCCGTGCTTAAAGTAGATGTAGATAAAAAACTCCCTGCGGCAAAGCTCGGCGATTCCGATAAAATCCGTGTCGGCGAATGGGTGCTCGCTATCGGAAGTCCATTCAAACTCGAACACACAGTAACCGCTGGCATCATTTCCGCTAAGGGACGCTCGAAAATGGGCATCACAGATTACGAGGATTTTATCCAGACCGATGCATCCATAAATCCGGGAAATTCCGGCGGAGCATTGGTAAATCTCGACGGCGAAGTTATCGGCATAAATACAGCGATAGTTTCTCAGAGCGGTGGAAATGTCGGTATCGGATTCGCCATTCCGATAAATCTCGCAAAGCAAATTATGAACCAACTAATCGACAACGGCAAGGTTGTCAGGGGTTGGCTCGGAGTAACAATTCAGGATGTAACAGAGGATATCGCCGATGCACTCGGTCTCGAAAATGCGGAAGGTGTTATAATTTCGTCGGTTATACCCGATAGTCCAGCCGATAATGCGGGGCTGAAACGAGGCGATATTATCGTATCTGTCGATGAAGAAGATGTCAGCGATTCAGAAGAACTTCGCAATAAAATCGCATCCACACCGCCAGATACTAAAGTAAAGTTGAAAATTATTAGGAATGGAAATAAGATAACAAAAAAGGTTAAACTAGGGGAAATGCCCGGCGAAGAAGGAATAATCGCATCGCTGGACGATGGAGAAGATATAAATCTCGGGCTTCATATAAAATCTCTCTCTCTCGAAGATGCAAGAAGACTCGGTTTCGATGGCGATGGTGTTCTCGTCGTCGATGTCGATGACGGCTCTATCGCCGACAAAGCAGGTATCCAAAAAGATGATATTATAGTCGAAATGAACAGAACGCCGATTTCGAACCCACAAGATGTCCGCGATGCCGCCAAGAAAATACATAAAAATTCACCGGTTCTTTTCGTCATCTGGCGGGATGGATATACGATGTATCTCGCAGCAAGAGCATAATTCCGTCTTTAACTAACATACCTACTCTGTATTGAATAAGAAACATACATTAAAATAACTTGACAGCGATGAACAAATTTGTATTTTTCCGCAATGCTAAACCGAACTGGAGGAAAACAATGGCAAATTTATTATTCATAGGGCATTCGGCGTTCGAGGTCGATATCGCCGGTAAAAAAATTCTAATCGACCCATTCATAACGGGAAATCCTCAAGCGGTAGTTAAACCAGGAAATCTTCATCCCGACTACATTATCTTAACCCACGGTCACAGCGACCATCTCGGCGATGCGATAGACATCGCATTAAGAAATAAGGCGACAATCGTAGCACCGTTCGAGTTGGCAGTGTATTGCTCAAACAAAGGTGCGAAAACTCACCCGATGCATATCGGCGGTTCTCATCTTTTCGATTTCGGAGTAATCAGATTCACACTCGCACTTCACGGCTCGACAATCGTCGAGGGAGATAAATTCATCCCTGCTGGAAATCCGGTGGGTGTTATTATCGAGGCGAGCGGAAAAAGGATATACCACGCTGGCGACACAGGATTTTTCGGAGATATGAAAATCATCGGAAAAAGATTCCCGCTCGATGTAGCACTTCTCCCCATCGGCGGAAATTTTACGATGGACATCGACGATGCTATTTACGCAACCGAAATGTTGAAACCGAAAATCGTCATCCCGATGCACTACAACACATTCCCTCTAATCGAGGCTGACCCGGAGGAATTCGCGGAGCGTGTCCAACCGCCGACAAGAGCCGTAATATTAAACCCAGGCGAAGAGTTCGAATTTTAAACATCGTAATAAAAATGAAAAAGAAACAATTTATATTAGCGGTTTTTTCTCTGATTATTTTTCTCTCCGGATGCACCGCAATGAGAGATAGCAATCCCACTCAGGGAGATGGCAGTTTCGAGACTATATTCACAGACCCATACGGATACGAGGAGACATTGAATCGAGCAATCGATTTAATAAATTGTGCGGAGAAAACTATATGCGTAGAGTCTTATGGTTTCGAACTGACAGATATTTCGGAGGCACTCATTAATGCACATAATAACGGAGTTCTCGTGCAAGTAGTGTGCGAAGGAACAAGTTTCAGTTCGGATGAGGAACATTGCTATGAGGATATGACAGATGCAGGAATCGAAATCATCCACGACAACGACGGAGCAATTACTCACGACAAGGTTATGATTGTCGACAGCGAGTATGTATGGACTGGTTCTACAAATTTCACTTATAGCGGATATTTCCTAAACAACAATAATGTTTTAATAATTCAGTCGAGAGATGTTGCACTCGCATACTACGACGATTTCTCACAGATGTTCGAGGGATATTTCCACAACGATAAAAGTTCTAACGGCGTCGAGAATATCGATGTCGCAGATGGCTATGTAGAGGTTTGGTTCACTCCCGAGGACAACCCGAAGCAAATGCTTTTGGATAAAGTAAATAATGCACAGGAAAGTATATACTTTTGCATATATGCATTCACACTCGAGGACCTCGCGAACGCTATAATCTCCGCAAAAGAAAGAGGTGTCGATGTAAAAGGTATTTTCGATGAAGGCTCGGCTTCCGACCCATTTTCAAAATACGATATGCTTCTCGATGCAGGCGTCGATGTTCAAATAGACCCTTGCCCATACGCATTTCACCACAAATTTATGGTAATTGACAAGGATGGAACTGAACCTATCGTCATAACAGGAAGCGGAAACTGGAGCATCAGCGGAACATCGAGCAACGATGAAAATTTCATTGTCGTCCACAGTTCTTCCGTGGCAGAGAGCTACTACAACGAATTTTCCCGCTGGTGGCAACAATCCTTGTGAAAATTAGGCATTTCCTTTACTTTATCAAGAACATAATTTTTATCATTTCTGTCTCGACTATGAATAAAGTTTCACTCGAAAAAAATAACTCTTAAATGAGAGGTGAAAAAATGGATAGAAAGATTTTGAACATTACCTATCAAGATTTTTCCAGCCTTGTGCCGGAGAAAATCGAAACAGTTCTACTTCCCATCGGGACAATCGAGGCGCACGGCTGCACGAATCTCGGCACAGATGTCACAATTCCAGAATATATATGCGAAAATCTCGCCGAGAGAATTAATTCTCTCATCGCTCCGACAGTTCCATACGGAATAACGAGAACACTTCTTCCGTATCCGGGCTCGATGACGGTCAGCCCTGAATCGTTCGAAAATTATGTCGGCGATGTAATTATCTCTCTTCGCAATTCGGGATTCGAGAATGTAATCGTAATCAACGGACACGGCGGACACTACGATGAATTGAAACGGATAGCAAAAAGAGCGTGGGATGAAGTTCGTTGCAGAACTATCATAATTCATTGGTGGGACTTGTGTGCTCCCGTCACCCAAAATGTATTCGGTGAATCCGGCGGACACGCTGGCATAGATGAAACCGCAATGGTTTTAGCTGCTCATCCCGAATTTGTTAAACCAGAACAATGCGAAAAAATAAAACCTTATCTCGTTCGTTCTGGAAGTTATGTGTATCCGAATCCTGCTCCGATATTGTTATACAGGGATGGCGAAGGTGCACCGAAGTTCGATTTATCGAAGGCAAAAGAGTATGCAGAGGAAGTAATTGAATTTTTGCATTCTTTTATTCTCGATGTGATGAATGGATGGGAAAAGAATTTGAAGTAGTAAATAGAAAGATAATTTTAAAATAATACATATAATTATTGTGTTGAAAGTGTTGAAATACGGGAAACTGATTGAATTACAATGAAAAGGGATGTTTATAATAAAGTTGTTTTCTTGTGGATAAATCGCAAAATAATAACAGCGGTATGGAAATCAACATCTATGAACAGTAAATGAACAGATATATGAACAAGAAATCAACAGGAGGAAAAAGATTTGATATCGCCGTAGTCGGCGGTGGACACGCCGGGGTGGAAGCTGCTCTCGTTTCATAGAAACTCGGGATGAGTGTTTGTCTCGTAACTTTCACAAAGGATTCAATCGGAAGGATGAGCTGTAATCCTTCGGTGGGTGGTCTCGCAAAGAGCAGAGTTGTTCGGGAGGTGGATTCTCTCGGTGGAATCATATCCCGCGCAGCGGATGGAACGGCGATACAATATCGCGTTCTGAACAGGAAAAAAGGACCTGCTGTCTGGGCAACTCGCTCGCAGAACGATAGAAAAGATTACGAGTCGGCAGTTCAAAAGATATTATCAGAAAATAGCGGCGTAAAAATAATCGAGGGTTTGGCGGATAGATTGATTTTCGACGGTGGAAGAGTTGTCGGACTGGTATTGCAGGATGGAACAGAGGTTTTTTCGAGTGCTGTGATACTCGCGACTGGGACATTTCTCGGCGGGAAGATATTTATCGGTTTCGATGAAATTAATGCAGGCAGAATCGGAGAAAACTTAGAGACGAATCTTTCGCAGTCATTGACCGAGGCGGGAATAAAATTGCTTAGGTTCAAAACGGGGACACCGCCGAGAATAAAGGCGTCATCGGTCGATTATTCGAGAGTGAAAATTCAGTATGGTGAAGAGGACTATATACCTTTTTCCTTCTCGACCGAAAAGAAAATTCCGGCGGAAGAACAGGCGAGATGTTTCATAACGAGAACAAACGAGAAAACTCACAAAATCATTCTGGATAACATAAGAAAATCCGCTCTATACGGCGGGAAGATAACAGGAATTGGACCGAGATATTGTCCATCTATCGAAGTGAAGGTCGAGAAGTTCAGGGACAATCCGCATCATCTCGTGTTTTTGGAGCCGGAGGGAAAAGATTCGGATGAACTATATCCAAATGGTTTGTCAAATTCTCTTCCGGAGGAAATTCAAATAGAATTTCTTCGGACGATTCCCGGTCTTGAGGATGTCGAGATGACGAGACCTGCATACGCTGTGGAATACGATGTCGTCGACCCGTTGCAGGTGAAGCCGACACTGGAACTGCGTAACATCGAGAATTTATACCTCGCAGGGCAGATACTCGGGACATCGGGCTACGAGGAGGCTGCTGGGCTCGGTGTTCTCGCGGGGATGAACGCATCGCTTAAATTGCGAGGCGAACCGCAGATAGTTCTACCTCGTCATCTGAGTTATACCGGCGTTATGGTGGATGACCTCGTTCATCGTGGCGCCGACGAGCCATACCGATTGTTGACAGGGAGGGCAGAGTTTAGATTGCTTCTTCGCGAGGACAATGCGTATCTTTCTATGCTCGAATGTATCCCGGAGCATATTTTCGAAGAAATTTCGCCGGATATATACCCCGAATTGAAAAAGTGGAAAGCGGATATCGACAGAACTGTTTCTTTCATCTCCAATCGTTGGTTCGATAGCGATGAGTCGAGAAGAATCGGTGTGGCGCAGGGGACAAATTTGAAGGAATATCTTCGTCGTCCCGATGCCGACTGGGATAGAATAGAAGAGATGTTCCCGCAAATTTCAGAACTCGATGAAATCCCGAAGCGGACACTTAAAATAGAACTGAAATATGAGGGCTACATAAAACTTCAGATTGAGCAAGCCGAGAAAATGAAATCCTTGGAGGACATAGAAATTCCAGAGGATATAAATTATTCGGCTCTTCCTCTCAGAGGGGAGGCGAAGGAAAAGTTCATAAAATTCCGTCCGCGGACGATAGGCGAGGCATCAGAAATTCCGGGGATAAGTCCATCCGACTTAGCGGTGCTTGTGAACAGGATAAAAAAGCTCGGCGTAAAGAGATTTTAAAAT
>CAYRNI010000015.1:20544-21681 GCA_964425665.1 uncultured bacterium | reverse complement strand
TGTTGCCAGTTCGAATCCGCTTCGTATCGCGTCCTTTACTTTTCCTACTTGTTTTGCGTCGCCGACAGAATAAAATGTCATCTTCCCTTCGAGTTCGGAGGATAGCGGATTATAACTTTTCATCCCCGTTGCGAGGATTATGTGGTCGATTCCATCGATTGTTTCGCTATGTTCGCCTTCGAGAGTAGCTTTTCCGCCGTCGATTTTTATAACTTTGGTTTTTGTGTATATCTTGGCATTTTTCTGCTGCAATTTGGCGAGGGTCATTTTTCGTTCGAGCATTTCCATACCGCGAGCGATATCCTCGAGCATTTCCACTATGATTACATCGTTGTTTTTGTCTAATAATTTGCTCGCTATCTCGATGCCTATGAGACCGCCACCGATTACGAGGACTTTTTTGCCCTCGAAAAGATTTTCATCCTCTAAAACTTCCGCCCAGAAGTATTTTTCCAATCCCTCGATTGGCGGAATCGCCGGGCGGGAACCTGTCGCCAAAATAGCGGCATCGTAATCGCCTTTTAGCAGTTCATCTGCGGTAGCCTCTCTCTTGATGACGGGGACTTCGAGTTTTTCGATTTCCTTTTTATAGTATTCGACGAGTTTTGCGAGAGTTTCCTTGTGAGGTGGCAGCGATGCGAGATTGAACTGCCCGCCGATTTCGTTCTTTTCAAAAATCACGGGTTCGTGTCCTCGTTTTTTCAGTGTTATCGCAGTTTCGAGACCCGCCGGACCTCCTCCGACGATGGCGAATTTTTTCGTGACATCTGCTCGTTTTATCTGGTATAGGTCATCGCCGACGAGAGGATTGACCACACATTGAAGACCCTCGCCCGCTTTAACTCCGCCGAGACAACCCTCGCTGCACGCGAGGCAGGGGCGGAAGATATTGTCGTCTATTTCGCCGAGATATTTTCCTATGAAATCGGGGTCGGCAACGAGAGCTCTTCCGATTGCGATGTAGTCGGCTGAATACTCGTTTTGAACTCGTTCGATATTTTCCGGCGAGTTTATCCTTCCGACGGCGATTGTCGGGATATCGACGGTCTCTTTGATTTTTTTCGCCATCTCCCAGGTCTTGCCTTTGGGGACGAACATATGTTGAAAATACCAAGGCGGTGTATTGCAGGCAGTTCC
>CAYRNI010000015.1:0-20444 GCA_964425665.1 uncultured bacterium | reverse complement strand
GAGAGAAATTGGGCGAGTAGATATCCGTGTCCGAACTGCAATTCGATTATGTCGAAACCCGCCGACTCCGCGATTTTCGCAGAGTTGACAAAAAGTTCTATTACTTTATCCATATCGCTTTTATCCATTCTTTTTGGAATAGCTCCGCCATTTTCGCACGGCTTATCTGTCGATGAGATGAAATAGTTGCCGGGAATTTTTGGATTTGCCATTCTCCCGGGATGATTCAGATGGGCTATCGCTTTCGCACCGTTTCTGTGAATCGTATCCACGAGTTTTTTCAACCCGTGCAATTTATCCTCGGAATCTATGCCTATTTGCTGGGGAATCTCGCGAAGCCCTTTGTCGAGGAACATAGGCTCTGGGGTTATCGCGCCCAAAAAGTTTGCCCTTCTCGAATAGAAGGCGATATGCTTGTCGTCGATGAGTCCGCTATTGTCTCCAAAACCTGTCTTTATGGGAGCGAAAATGAATGGGTTTCTAATATCGAGCATTTTTTCCTCCTGATTTTTTCACTATCATAATGAGCATATACTCATTATGCAAGAAAGTGAAATTATTATCGAATCACCGATAGTTTCTCGCTATGAACCGACCTGTCGATGATTCGGCTGAGGAAAAAACTTTTTTGCGAAGGCAGATTTTATAATACCCGAGGAATCACTTGATTAGCACGGCTTTTTTCGAAATAGTTCCTTTTTCTGTGCGTATTATGAACCGATATATTCCCGACGGTGCGTTTTTGCCATCCCAGAGAACAGATTTTTGATGCGGGGATATTTTTATTCGGTCGACGATTTCACCGCGGATGTCGTATATCGAGACTTTGTCGGCGATTATGTTAGTCGGTATAGTTATCTGACAGACGCTATTAAATGGATTCGGCGCTATTGTCAAATTCTGCGATGAGGGTTTTAAATTATTCTCCGAAACGGCGGATGTCGTGCCTGTGATTGTCGGTGTCCAATCGACAGAAATATCGTCGATGAAGAAACCGTGAGCGTTGTCCTCGCCGTCTGAAATGAAATTGTATGCTATCTGTATTTTAGTATCGGGCGGAAGAGGGATATCGTATTCCCATCGCGTCCATCCGACCTCGAAATTGAGAACGGGTAAATCGCCACCAGAACCCATATAGTCCAGATGAATGGTGTCGCCATCATCGAGGTCTAAAATGTATATGTGAGTGCCATCGGCACCGTAGTTGGTCACATCGTATCTCATCCAGAAAGATAGTTTTGCATCGTCGCCGATTAATATCGTGTCGGAGATTAGCCAATCGTCGGCGTTGTTCGAGTAGTATCCACCTGCTCCCGCACATCTGTATGAATATGTGCCGGAGTGAGAGTCGTCGGTATTTCTGTGCCAGTCGCCTGTGGTGGAAAAATCGATTTCGCCCTCCACATCGTCGAAAAATTTACCGGAAACGACCGAAATCCAAAATGTATCCGTTCCCGCATCGCCGAAATCGAACTCCATAGGCACTATATCGGGGTTCGTGCCTGCGGGCAGCGTTATTTCGCCGAGTTCCACAGATGTAGTCCCCGGCGGGATGGTCGCGTGAGTTTCACCGGAGAACGAAAATTCCGAACAACTATACGAGATATCGCCATCGAAATCGCCGTAGCCTGTGTTTTCGATATTCGCATAGGCGGTATATGTTTCTCCCCATCGAAGTGCATCGCCATATCCCTCACCCTGAAAATACATCGACGAAATTTCGATAGTAGGAGCAATGACTAAAATCGAAAACGGCACGGGGAAAGTATCCGATGCACAAATGCAGTTCAATTTTCCACGAACGGCATCGTAATTTTCCAATCCAGTATCTACGATGATTCGAAGCGATATCGAAAATGTATCGCCGGGCTCGACTGTTTCGGGATAATCCCCGATGCTGTCGAGCATCCCGTTCTCTGAGATTTCCGGAGAGCAGGAAAAATCTCCTCCAATTGTGCCATCGTTTCTTAAATACAGTGTTGTAATCAATGTATCGCCCGCATATACCAACTCGGGAGAGATGGCTTCGAGTGTGATATACGGTCTATCGCCGATGACATCGATTGTATCGACCACAAGCCTTTTGAAACCTGTCGGGTCGGATACAGCGATTTCCACCGGCGAGGATGTAATCGGTTCGACCCAGAGCGATGTGCGGTCTATCCCCGAAATTATGTTTAAAATTTCGCCATCCTGAATCGCAACAGCGATTTCGCTGTCTGTGAGGTGAATCGGGACATTCGCACCAGAGGATGGAATTGCCTCGGGCAGTTCGATTTCAGTTGAGAGCGGGTCGTTCTGGTATATGGTCATCCCAGGTTCGCCGAGAAGTGTTATCTCGTATTCTTTCCACCGCCATACATTTTCCCATCTCGCATAAGGTGCGTAGTGAGCCTTCATCTCGGCTATTGCCTCGCCGATAGCGGGTTCGCCGCTAAATACTCTGTTCCAGAACGCTCTGTCGAAATAGTCCGAATACCCGTAGCCGGGATTTCCCGGGCAGCCCCATCCGTAGCGGGAATTTCCGATGAATGCGACGAAACCGCCATCGGGGTTCGTGGTGAAATGCTCGGCTATACAATCGTAGTCCAATGCCGCAGGCCAGCAACCAATCGAGTAGAACACCCCACAATATGGATAGTTGTGCAGTGCATCGGCATCATCGCTTGTAAAATAGTCCCATCCGCCTACACCGATTATATCCGAGTTCGCGTGACCATCGTGGTTAGTTATTCCATATCCTTCATTGAAAGCATTAGTAACCGATGTTATGTTCTCGTTCCCGAGCGATTCGTAAAGTCTCAGCAGAGTGAAATAGTCGGGAAGGGATTCGTCGCGGACCATATCTTTCCCGACGCCCGCATCGGTATATGGCGAGAGCCAGAGAATTTGTCCGAGAAATAACGCTTTATTCAGATAGTCGCTCGGCGGATTCTCCACATATGTTATGTATTTTTTCAGCCATCCGCCGAATTCTGTGACATTATCGACAGAAACCCTTCCCACGAGAACATCGGGATATAAATCGATGCTATCCGATACTTGTCCGAATGTATCGTTGGCATCGTAGTTCCAATTTCCGTCGAGGTCGGAGAAGTAGAGGTCGCAGGGGATATCGTTCTCGTTGTCGGGATAGTAGCCCGCTTCGGAATCCATAGCATAAGCATACCGAAGTCCGAGCAGCGATTGGTCGCCGACGAGCAGAACAGCGGCAATTCCCGTGCTTTCCCATATCGATTTTATCCCGTTTCTGATGTGTTCGGGTAAATCCACACCGGGAAATGAGGATTCCAATTCGGTAGCGGTGACCAATGTATCGTTCCAGCCCTGTCTTCGCAAGGTCAGTCTCAATCTCGCGACAGTATCCATTTCCGCCCAACTCTCATCGGGGACTACGACGAGATAGTCCTTTGCACCGACATCGATTGTCCAGCGGGTAGAATATTCATCGATAATTTCGGGGTTTTCAACGAGATGAGAAATCATCCGTCGGAAAATCTCGGCACTTTTAATCGAACGGACGGCGGGAGATGGAACATTTGCACTTTTATATTCCACAGCGATTTTCAGCGATTGCAGATATTGCACCTCGCCTGTTGCGGGGTTGTAGCGAATCGGCTTGACGACGAGACCTGCAACCGAGTATCCGCCGATGTTTCCAGAGCCGGAAAAATCTACTGGATTTTCGGGAAACCACCTATTTTCGCTATAAATCTGTTTGTCGGCGGTGGCGGGTTGAATATTCTGCACAAATCCAGGCATAGGACGAATTTGCTCGGGTGTGTATGGCGCGATTTCTATTCCATCTACGAGTGTGGTATAACTCGCCTCGACTATACGAACACTTTTTGCTTTTGTTCCCGGCGGAAGAAGTATATTTATAGGCTCGCTCAGAATTTCAGGACCTCCGATTTCGCCGATAGCAACACCATCGGACATTCTGATGTGTGTCCATTCACCCTGCTGGTCGAATGTGAAATCCGCCGGAGAATAAGATAAATCGACAGTTAATTCACCGGCAAAGATTACGGAAAACAGCATTAGGAAAGTCAGATACCGCATTTTAATGCTCCTTTTTGATTTTATTTCTCGCTTACATTCCCAGATAAAATGTATAGTGGGATGGAATTGAATTCCTTTGCTAATTCGTATAGATGGAATTTTTCGGTGATTTCATCTGGCAGAACATCTGCGATGACCGATGTCTCGAATTCTTTCGCTAAGTCCCAGAATGTAGTCGGTCTCGGTCTAATCGTTATGCGGGCGTGTTTTCCTGCGGGAACTCCGGAGAGTTTTTCCGCCATAGCGACGGCATCGGGAAGTGAGCCGATTGTATCGATAAGTGCGAGACTTTCAGCGGATGCCGAGCTCCAAACTCTGCCCTGTGCCACCGAATCTATCCAACTATACGATGTGTCTCTTCCGAGTGCGGCTTTTTCCACAAATTGTTTATATGTTTGCATCAGCGATTTCGTGAAAATCGCTCGTTCATCGTCCGTCAGTGGATGGTCGCCTGTTAGAATATCCGCGTATTTACCCCGTTTGATTGTCTGCGGGTATGCACCGATTTTTTTGTAGAGTTGGTCGAAATGAGGTTTCAGCATAATCACGCCGATTGAACCCGTCATCGTATAAGGTGTCGCGAATATAGTATCCGCTGCCATAGAGATGTAGTATCCGCCGGATGCCGCGACGGAACTCATCGAGACTATGACAGGTTTTTTCTTTGCGGCTCTTGCGACCTCGTTGTATATAACATCCGATGCCAGAGCGGAACCGCCGGGACTATCGACTCGAAAGACTATTGCCGAAATATTTTTGTCGTCGGCGAGTTTTCTGAATATTTTCGCATACCTTTTCGGCGTGATGGCGTTGCTCCATCTGTCGGCATTGTCGGTGATATCGCCAGCGGCGATTACGAGAGCGATAGTTGTATCGCACCGCTCCCAGACAAATTTTCGCGAACTGTATCGAGCCACAGACACGAGCCTTTCGTCGTTTTTCCCCACAAGATACTTTTTGAAATCGTTCCAATATGTTATGGTATCCACGATGCCCATTTCTTTGACATCATCGGAATTGAATATGGCTTTATCTATTACAGATTTCACGGAATCCTTGCTGACCGATAATTCGCCCGACCAGTCATCGAGAACCTGTGCGTAAAGGTCATCGAGCAATTTGTTATAACTTTCTCGCGTCCAAACCGACATCGAGTCGTTGGCGAACATCTCGCCGGCACTTTTGTATTTTCCGATGTGGATTACATCGAAACCGATGCCGATTTTTGCGAAAGTGTTTTTCAAAAATAGTAGGTGAGCCATCAGTCCCGGTGCGGAAAATGTTCCCTGCGGGCAGGTCGCGGCGGTATCGCAAATCGATGCGAGCATCAAAGTCGGTAGCCCGCCAGTGTCGAAGTAGCCATAGACTTTTTTCCCCGATTTCTTGAATTTTTTTAATGCCTGCATAAGTTCCCAGGTGCGTGAAAGACCCAAAGTGGAATAACCCTTGATGAGAATCGATTCGATGTTTTTATCGTTGGATGCAGATTCCACAGCGAATATCAATTTGTAGAACGGAATTTCCCTTTTGAATGTGAAGGGATTAAATTGCAGTTTCGATATTTCGGGATAATTATTCGATAAATCGATGGTTAGAACCGAGCGTTCGACGATTTTAACCGAGGATGATTTTGTAATCGAAGTGGAGACGAATATCGATATGACGAACACAACAGCGAGAACGATTATGAGAATGATTGTTAGTTTTTTCGGGTTCATTTTTCTCCTCCAAATTTTTTATGTAGTGCATTTTCCACGATTTTCGGGACAAAAGGTGAGACATCGCCGTTGTTTTGTGCGATAACTTTCACCATAGACGAACTTAAATATACGAAAGGTTCGCTCGGCATAAGGAAAACAGTTTCGGCATCGGGATATATTTTTCTGTTTGCGAGAGCCATCTGAAATTCGTATTCGAAATCGGAGACCGCTCGCAGACCGCGGATTATTGCTGTTGCACGAATTTCATCCGCATATTGAGCGAGCAGCCCCTTGAAATGACCGACACGAACATTCGGTAAATTCAATGTATCGACAACCTGTTTGACGAGTTCCATTCGCTCACTATGGCTGAACAGCGGTTTTTTCTGAGGGTTCTCTCCTACGGCGACTATTATATCGCTGAAAAGTTTTGTCGCTCGGACTATGATATCGATATGTCCATTCGTTATCGGGTCGAATGTCCCAGGATATACGGCGAGTTTTTTCATCTATTCCTCCGATGATTGCGTTTTTTTATCTGAATTATCTATGTATCCATTTTGCCATCTTTTATTCTATCTATTTCTTCCGCTGAATACAATTTTCCGATATTCATCCCCGGGCACTCTCGTGCGGTATTGTCCCATACCGATTGCGAGACCAAAATACTTTTCCAGAATGGGAATGTTCTGCATTGTCTCGGTCTCGCAGGATATACCGCACAGCCTTTATCGTGACGATAGAATATACATTCGCCGTTGGGAAAATCGTTCAGAACTCTATGTTTATTTTCGCGATGAGTGTATTTTTTCAAAAACTGTTCCCGCGGCAGTTTCAGGTATTTCGATAGTCGCTGGATATCGCTGTCGCTCAAATACACGAGACCATCCTCGATGGTGCAGCATTTTCCACATCCGATACAGGAAAATCTGAGACCATCTCTGTAAAATTTTTCATTCATTATAAAAAATATAATAATCCGATAAAATTTAGGCAAGTTCAATAAATGCCATCGCGAAATTATGTTCGGGAATCCAGTTCTTCGGGTATGGTTCGAACTGTATTACCGCATTTCTTTTCTGGCAGAATTTTTTCCAGTAGTCGAATTTGTCGAGGAATTTTCCTGTCGTCCAGAGGGCGATTTCCCCATCGGGTTTCAGCAATTTGATGGATTGCGAGATTGTTCTCGTCAGCGGTCCTGTCGCGCGAATCGTTATGAGGTCGAATTTTTCCCCCAGTTTTTCGGCTCTATCGGAGAACACCGATGCATTGTGGATATTCAGAAGACTTATGACAGATTCCAGAAAAGATGCTTTTTTCAGTAATGATTCTGCGAGAATAAATTTTGCATCGGGTCTCGCCAGCGATAGAACTATTCCTGGGAGACCTCCTCCCGAGCCGAAGTCGAGTATTTTTTCGTCGTTATCTATTCGGCGGAACAGAAGTATGGAGAGCGAATCGAGAATATGTCTCTCGTAGATATTTTTTATTTCTGCGGGTGCGAGAAGTCCTGCTGTGTAATTTTGCGATTTTATCAATTCGACATATTCGGCGATTTTGCTTTCAAAACTATCGGGTAGGGCGATGCCGAATTTATCGCACTTCGATTTCAATTCATCTTTTTGCATATCAATGAGTTGAGTCCGATGTTTTATATGAAACAATTTGGATTAGTATTCCACCGTCAAATCGATGATATGTCTCGGTGTCAAATTTTCCTTTTCTATTACGAAGGCATAGTCCAATCCCACGAGCGAGAATTTGCCGATTTTCGTGTGGATACCGATTCCTGCCGACGGTCTATTTTCGGAAAATCCCACTCGCAGTGCGAGTTGCTGCAACGGTTCGACCTCTATTCCCGCTCCATAGTTTATTTTGTCCGCAGAGAACTGCCATATATCTCCGGTCAGCACGAACGGAATCGCAGAAATTTTACCTCTATATGAAATTCCCCCGCGGAACAGTTCATAAATTTTCTCGTCGGATACATAGCCGAGTCCGTAGTAGTCGTTCGAGTTCCACGAGATTTTCATAAATAGATTTTGAGCGGCGAAACCTACTGTTATCTGCGGGTCCTTTATTCTATACGATATTCCCGCTCCGAACCCTGCTGTGCCAGCAGTTAGATTTTCGAGGGAACTTTGAAGATACTCCACGCCGAGACCGAGATGGATATTCGAGAATACGCGTTTTGCGAATGCAAAATATATGGCGTCGTTGCCGTTGCTGACCGTTCCTGTGATTTCGCTGTCCATATCGCGAGCATCTACATCGCCGACCGACGAATGAATCCATACCAATCCGACACCTGCACCATCGGAAACCTCGGAAGCAAGCGAGGCATAGTATATCCTTCTGTCCAGTGCGAGAAATTGGTTGCCCGCTGTTATGGAGAATTTCCCTCGCTCAGATACAGATGCGGGATTGTAGAACGGAGCACAGTCTAAATTGTCCAATGCAACTCCGGTGTTGCCGAGAGATAGGCTTTTAGCACCGATTCCCAGCCAGAGATATTTGTTCGGTTCGCCAGCCCCGAATAGCAAACTTATCGAAAAAATGGCGATTACCAAAATTGTTCTTCTCATTTTACCTCCCGATTGTTCGACTAAATTACATAATTTTTTTATAAAGACAAATGTTTTTCTGGGAAGCCTTTTTAGAAAGTTTTTAATTATTTTTCATAAAAAGATTTTTAAAAATCTTCGCCGCTTTCGATGGCGCACCGCCCTCGCCGAGTTTCGATTTGGCGGATGATAATTTACTTTTCATTTCCGTTCGAATTTTTTCATCGTCTAAAATTTTTAAAAGATTCTCTGCTAAAATTTCAGGTGTGAATTTCTGGATGAATTCGGGATATATTCTTTCCTCGGCGATAAGGTTTGCCAGAGCGATATTTTCGACCTTTATGAGCATTTTTCCGATTGCCCAGGAAATCGAATCCACTCGATACACCACGATGGCGGGCAGCCCGAGGATTAAAGCCTCCACCGTCGCGCTGCCTGATGCGATTATTCCCGCTTTCGCATAGCTCATCGCCGAATATGTTAGACCAGAAATCACTTTCGGTCGTCTTTTTAAGTGCCTTTTATTCGTCATATTTTCTATGTATTCGGCTGTTTGAGGAGTCGCCGCAATTACTATATCGATTTCTCTTTTTGAACCGATTATATCGCAGATTTCGAGCATCGGTGCAAGGAGTCTCGATATTTCCTTTTTCCGCGAGCCGGGAAGAAAGACGGCAAAATCGCCATTTAGCCCGAATTTCTCCCTGAATTCATCTTCCGATATTTCGGGCTTTACGATATCGATGAACGGATGCCCGACAAAATCTACATCTATACCGTATTTTCGATAAAATTCCTTTTCGAAAGGCAGTATGCAGACCATTCTATCCACATACTTTTTGACCTTTTTCACTCGCCAACTCGCCCACGCCCAGAACTGTGGCGAAATGTAATATCCCACAGGGATGTCGAGTTTTTTCAGTTCTTTTGCCAGTTTCAGATTGAACCCCGGATAATCGACGAGTATCGCACCGAGCGGTTTCCTGATTTTCACCTGTTTCATAAGTTTTCGCATATATCCGCGGATTCGAGGAATCTCTGCGACGACATCGAAAAGTCCCATAACGGCGAGGTTCTCCACATCGACTATCGTTTCGACGCCAACATTTCTCATCTTTTCGCCGCCGAAACCCCAGAAACGAATTTCTGAATCGATTTTAGAAAACGATTCTACCAACAAAGATGCCTGCAAATCGCCTGATGGCTCGCCTGCAACTATCAAGATGTTTTTTACGGATGTCATAGTAATCGGTCTATCGTTTTTACCAAGATATTTTTGTTTTCCATCCGCCACGAACGGAAATCGTATCGGGATAGAATTCTATGATTTCTGAATATCTAAATTTTCTAATAGAACCAGGCGTCCATTTGTCGTCGCTGTCCGAGTCGCAAAATCGGAAGAGCGAATATTTTCCCGGTGGAACATCGGCGATAAACTCGTTATTTTTTTCGGACAGAGGAAATTTTTTAGAACCGCTTCGCAGAAAATATTTTGCCGACCCGCATCCCCAATCGGTTTTCAGTTCCACAATTCCCAATCTTGTTTTTTCGATATCGTAGAAAATTGTATCGGCGGTGCAATTTCCGAAATCGTCGCAGAAACTATCGATGGCGACCTCTAAACTTTCGCCCATCGGAAGTATTTTATCGAACGAAAGTGTTATAGCGTTCGGGCAGATATATTCTCGCTGGAACCGAACCGCTTTCCCCTCTATTTTCGCCGATATTTTTGCATCGGCAGGCTCGGAGAATGTTATATCTAATTTTTTCGATGGCGGAATGTGTATTCTTTTCTTCCCTTTTATAGCGATACTCGGCGGTGTGGTGTCTATTTCGCATTTTTCTGGAATTTCGATTGTGGTATCTGTGCAATTTCCAAAGGAATCGCAGATTTTAATTTTCGATTTCGAGCCGAGTATTGCATCGGTCTGCCGAATACACACAGATTTTGAATCCGCCGGGTCGAACCAGATTTTTTCCGCCATTTTCACGAGTGAGTCGAGAACGATTGGTTCGGAAAAATTTAATTTCACAGTGAAACTATCGGGACAGACAGCAGAGATAACCGATGGCGGAATCGTATCGTTGGGAATAAGCGGGATATATATTTTTCGCTCGCCCGATGGTGTGATAGGTTCTATCGGTGCGGAAATTTTTTCGGCGGTCGCAAAATTCGGCGAGTTCGCAGAATATAGCCAAATTTTTTTATCTGGTAAATGACCGATTGTAAATTTTCCACCGGCGGATGAATAACTTATTTTGAGCGGTTTGTTTTTTGCGAGCGAATCGGTGTATGCAAAGATTGTCGCGCCTTCCACAGGTTTTAGCGAGACCGCATCGAAGACATATCCTGCGATTTTCAGCGTATCTATTTTGTTCCCTGTGGAAAATGCCAGTTCTATCGGTTTCCGAATGTTGTTGCCGCGCCTGTCGGCGAGTTTTGGCGTTATCAATATCGAGTATGTAGTGTTTTCATCGAGAGGCTGTGCGAATTGTATCTCGATTGATTTCCGATGGATTTTCTGCGAGATTCCAGAAGGTTCAGGAAAAATCGTTATGGCGTTTTCATCCGCTTTGATTGGTTCATCGAACTCGATTGAAATTTTTGTGTCGGTAGGCACATTTGTCGAGTTGTCCGCGGGGACTACATTCAAAATTTTCGGCGGAGATTTGTCCTCGGGACCGCCCGGCGGAGCGACCTGTTTGGCACAACCACCGAGAATAATCGCTATAATCAATGCGAATAAATAATTTCTCCGAATTTTCAGCATAGGATAAATATCACACCGCACATCGAAAAGTCAAGAATTAGATTATATATGAATCGATGACATCCTTCTGGCGAAATCTCGCTATGTGAAAACTCGAAGGTTGCCGAGATAGCGCGGTTAGTATCTTTCGAAATTTTCGTATAGGCTTTGTTTTTCGGCTATCCCGATTTTGTATAACTGCATAAGAGTTTCTTTGAAAATTTCGATAATCAGTTTCATTCGCTCGATTTCGGTTATGACTCCGCTTTGCTGGAAGTATATCTCCCAGGTCTGTGGAGGAAATTTCATACCGTAAAGTTTTTTCACCTTTTTACTGAACAGAATAAATTGCATAGGAGGTTGCAGTTTTTTGATTAGTTCTATTATTTTTCTATTTCCCAGAAGTGAGAATATTAGTCCCTCGTCGTTCGATTTGACTATATATTCCCTGTCGAAATCTGAATCGCCGATTTCGATATCCTGCGCCCCAAAAATTTTCCCGAGTGCCGACAATATATTTTTGTGATGAATATCGAATTTGAACTCTCTCGTGGCGATGTATGGTGCGAGAACTCGTGTATAACTGTTGTCTTTCGACGAAAAATAGTTCATATATATTCGCCAGACCTCGAACTTTTTCATTATGTATGAAGTTTTGAAAAGTCCGCGGTCGACAAATTCGGCATCGAGTTGCGGCGCCATTCCCCGCCAGATTGTCTTCGCACTCTTTATCTTACCGAAAAGCCCCATAATTATTTGATTAAAACCGCTTTGCGAGTGTATTCATTATCACCCGTTTTGATTCTGATATAGTATATACCCGATGGTGTGTTTTTATTCGGTCGCCAGAGCAATTTGTGTTTCCCTGCGGATAATTTCTCGTCGATAACCGATGCAATCTTTCTGCCATCGATTGTCAATATTTCCGCACTAACACTTTGAGAATATGGAAGTTCGATTTCTATTTCTGTGCTGCTGTTGAATGGATTCGGATATGCAGCACCGATACTCGCACGAGCAGGAACTTTCTCTGAAATCCCTATCAAATCGTTATAGAATAAAACTGCGGAACTATCCATAGGCATACAGATTGGCGGATAACTCTCGTTTATGTATGCCAATATATATTCCATAAATAAGTCGTTTTCTACACCGATTGTTATATCATCCATAATTTCTGTCGGTATAGATAGGTAATCCATACCGATTGACACATACCCATCCGCATAAGTATAACAGTGAAATTCAAATGTGAAAGGAATTCCAGAGTAATCTCCGTAGAGATAGAAATTTTTCCATTCTACCCAGAAATTATCACCCTCAATCAGATAGAATATTTGTCCCACCGGCAAACTATCATCTGGTGGCGCAGGTGTTAGGTCTGTCCAGAGCGGAGCAATAATTTTGTTCGGTTCGGTCGTATCGGGTATCGAACCGAATCTGTCCGCACCTGTGTATGATGTGTCGAATGTAATCCATCCATTCGAGCAAATTCTGAAAAATACGGGCAATCCGCACCAATATGTTGTGCCAATCGGTTCGGAAATCCAATCGTCGGAAATGCTATCCAGTGCTATTCCGCTTCCGCCCTCTGCGGGGTCAAGTTCCGTCCATTCAAATACAGGTGGTGGTGGGTAATCGGATGTTCCGAAATTATCTACAAATGCAAGAATATAGGGGTCTCCACCTTGGTGTGGGTCGCCGACAAATGCGGAGAACATCGAATCGGGTGCATCCGCAGGAAGTTTTGCAGAATTGCCGTGTTCATCGCTGGCGACAAAATAATATCCGAAATTTTCACCCTCGACGAGATTTCTCAGCGTGAAATAGTATGTATCGCCGATAACTGTATCGGGAATAACGGAATAAATCGTTCCTGAGACATCGTAATATAGTGTTTCAGCCGCTACACCAGAAAAGTCTGTGATGTCAGCATCGAGTGTGAGCGAGAAACTATCGGCTGCACAGAGCCAATATATCGTATCGGGCGTGAATGCGATTTGCGGTGGAATCGTATCGACAAATGATGTCGGGGCATAAAAGTATATAGCGAAATCGTTCATTACAGGATTATATGTGGGGTCCCAGTTGTATTCATACATCAAACCCACCGTGCCATCCGGCGATGAGATTCCGACTGTCGCGCTCGAACCCATAATTTGTGAATCGTAGACATCGGAAAAACCTGTGTATTGAAATTCTATATCGCCATTTTCGTATAGAGTGATTTCGCAGGTAAGGTATTTATCTATAAAGCGAATGTATATGTTTTCGTATATTATTCTGAAAGTCTGTCTGCCATCGCCGGCAAGACCTGTCGCAGTATATACTTGCGATGGTGGAGTAGTCATTATATTGACCTCGAGGTCATCCCAGAATGGTGCTACTGCTCCATCGAAATCACTCGTCGGTAAATCGGAGTTAAAATATTCTGCATAAGTCGGTTCGCCGAATGCGATAATTCCATTAGTCGTAATCCATACGGAGTCGAATGTCGTTCCGTAGAAATCGAAATCGAACGGAATTTCTACTCCCACAAATTCATCATCGCCAGAAAGGTCGATAGGTGTCGCATCTGACAGGTCGATTCCGGTGAATTCGGGAGCGCTATCGCCATCGTAGAAATTGTCATACCAGACATATCCGATATCGTCGGGTCCGCCGAAACCTATATGAACCAATCCCTCGAAAGTAGAGATAAGAGTGTCATTTTCGGGGCGTTCATCCGAAGGAACATTCGCAATGAATTCGATTGTGTAACTATCTGCATCGAAATCAGACCACACAGGAAATTGAACTGTGTCCATTGTTCCTGAATCTATTGAAATTGTGGTATCTACATCGTAGACTGTGCCAGATGTAGTGCCTGTAATCGTGCAGTGGATATTCGCTGCTGGTTCGTCGATTATCCCATAATTTCGCACGAGAACGGTTGGGGAAACATCGAATATATTGACTACTGTCCCTTCGGGTTGAAGTATTCCGGTGAGAGCTATATCGTGATTAACCGGAGAAGGTTTTGTGAACTCTATTCTCAGCGAGTCGGATAGTGCGGAATCATTATAAGAATATTGCAGTCCGATTGTGCCATCATCGTTTTCTATACCGACGGTGGCACTCGCTCCATAATCGGCATAAGAGCCATCGAGATGAGCATCGAGATATTGAATTGCGATATCGCCATCATTGTCAGGATTTTCGTAAAGAATGACCTCGTATGTCCAGGTGTCATCGGAGAAACCATATTTAAAAAAGTTGAACCATATAAATGCAACCCAACGGTTAGGTGCATCGCCACCAGATTTGACAAAAATTGCATCGGTGATAGTGTCGGTATCGTATAATTTCTGGTCATCCCATAGCGGTGCGATAAAAGCATTTGGAACGGTTTCGTTTGGAATCGAATCATTGGAATATTCATCGGAATTATCACCGAGAAAGGCTAAAAATCCGTTGGTGGAAACCCAGACGGAGTCGTAGAGAATTCCGTAGAATCTAAATTGAAATGGTAGAACTACGGTTAGAGATTCATCGTCATCATCAGGAGCGAACGGAACAATAGTGGCGCCCGATGTATCCACCCAATCGAATGTTACGCCCGATTCCTCGGAGTCCTGAAATATGTATCCATATACATCAGGACCGCCCGTTCGAGCGAACAGGATGGAAATGGGCAGGATAAGTAAAATACTGAAAATTAAAATCTTTTTCATAAATAATCCCCCCGATTAGATTTTTAAATTATGTAATAAATTTAATTTATTTTCAACTAAAATCAAGGATTTTCTGAATTTTTATTTACTTTCGATAGGGGCGAAATTTAAGTTGCCATCTTTAATTTTTACAGTGGTTCCCAGAGGTTTTGAAATTTTGCGGAAATATCCCAAAAGCGAATCGGATTTCGCTATATGCGGTTGAGCAAAATGAGTAATCGTTTCAGTGGGTATAATCGAGACATTATCGATATTTCCATCGATAAATGTCAGTTTCAAAATTGCACCGATATTTCCGAGAGAATCTCTCTGGTCGAAAATTAGATTCCCCAGCGAATACGCAATGACACCGTCGCGATAGAATTCGATTCCCTGAATTCTGTGAGGATGCGAACCGATTACGATTTTCGCTCCTGCACGGATGAATTTGTGTGCCAATGCTTTCTGCCGAGCATCTGGGAACTGCTCGTATTCCCTTCCCCAATGCTCGAACACTATAACTATCGCACCGATAGCAGACAGTTGCGAAATCTCCGCCACCGCTGTGGATTCGCCCAGTGGTGTCCAAGTCGGAGCGCAGCCTGGTTTATCCATACCCCAAAAACCCGAACGGGTATCGTTTAATCCTAAAATCGCGAACCAATGACCATTTATCCAGAAAGAATGAGGTCGGAAAAATTCGGACGAATCTTTGCCTGCACCGAGCGGAACGATTCCGCGATTCCGAACCGAATCCGCAGTTTCGATAACCCCAGCGCTGAAATAGTCGAATATGTGATTGTTGGCAAGCGAGACGGCATCTACTCCTGCCCAAACGAGTCCTGCAAGTGCCGATGGCTTCGCCTGAAATACATATTTTTTGGCAACACATTTCGTTTGAGTGCCGACAGTCGTCTCGAGATTGACCACGGCGAGGTCCGAATCGAGCAAAATATCTCTGATTTTCACAAATGGATATTCGGCGTTTCTCCTGTCGAGCTCCGCACCGACTCTGCGAGCGAGCATAACATCTCCGGCGAAAACTATTTCGACAGTATCGGAAGGCGGATGCCATTGAGCAAAAACACAATCCCAGAGAGCAAAAAGCAATGGGAAAATAAATGCTGTTCGGATAAAACGACAAGAATTAGTGAAAAAACGGAGCATATTCAATCTCTGATATAAATTATCTCGTATTCATCTGATTTATTATGGACAGAATCGAATGCCTGCTTTATTTCTTTGTATCGTTGCAGTATTTTTTTCAAGGCGGTGTCTATTTTGTCGTCTGAAACTATCACTGGAACAAATTTTTTCCTAATCCTCGTGATATTAGGACCGAATCGTTTATTCACAAGAACCTCGACGCCGTAAGTTTTCATCATAGCGGTTATGCTTTTTGCTTTCCTGGGGTCGGCGTGCATCTTTTCCTCGGGAGAAAGGTTCGGTATCTCATTTATCTTGGTATATCTTTCGGATGTAATATCGTATATGATATATTTTTTAGCATCGCCGAAATGACCATCGTGAAAATGCACACCATCACTTGTTGCGCAGGCTATTTTCAAACTCATATCTGTGTTATGCTTTCTGTTTTTATGATAAATTATTTTACATCTGTCAATGCGGCGATACCGGGAAGTTCTTTACCCTCCATAAATTTCAGCGATGCACCGCCGCCGGTTGAGATATGTGTCATCGAATCTGCGAAACCGAATCTTTTTGCAGCAGCAGCGGAATCTCCTCCACCGAGAACGGTCATACTGCCTTGTTGAGTTATTTCCGCCATAGTTTCGAGAATCGCTTTCGTTCCCTCAGAGAACTTTTCTATTTCGAATATACCCATCGGTCCGTTGAGAAAAACGCTTTTAGCATCGAGAAGTGCGCTGTTGTATAGTTGTATCGTGCTTTGTCCGACATCCACACCTATCCAATTTTTAGGAATTCGGTCGTATTCGACAGTTTTAACAGTAGTTTCATCGTCGATATCTTTCGCCACGAGGACATCCACAGGTAGCATCATTTTGCCCCCCATTTCCTCGGATTTTACCCATATCTGCATAGCGATGTCGAGTGCGTCCTTTTCGACCAGCGACTTGCCCACCTCTAAACCGAGTGTAGCGAAGAATGTGAATGCCATCCCGCCAGCGATGAGAAGTCTATCGACTTTCGGCAGTAGATTTTCGAGCACGGCGATTTTTGTGGAAACTTTTGCTCCGCCGATTATGGCGACAAATGGCCTCGGCGGATTCTCGAGCAACACGCCGAGATATTTTATCTCTTTGTTTATCAAATAGCCAGCACAGGCGGGTCGAAGTATAGCAGGAACACCGACAACCGATGCGTGTTTCCTGTGCGAAACAGCGAAAGCATCATTAACATATACATCACCATAACTCGCCAGTTTTTGTGCGAAATTTTTACTATTCTTTTCCTCACCCGGGTGAAAGCGAAGGTTTTCGAGAAGGATGATTTCGCCCGGTTTTAACGCATCGATTCGTTTTTTTACCTTTGTTCCGATGCAATCGTTTATGAATTCGACTTTCTTCTCTAAAATTTCCGATAGTCTTTTAGCAACAGGTCGCAGCGATAATTCAGAAACCACCTTACCGCCGGGTCGCCCGAGATGAGACATCAAAATCAGCGATGCACCATCGTCGAGCAATTTATGTAAGGTCGGTAAGGTCGCTATTATCCTCGTATCGTCGGTTATTTCGCCGTTTTCCATAGGAACATTGTAATCGACACGGACGAGAGCCTTTTTCCCTTTGAATTTAATGTCGTCGATTGTCATTTTACGCATATAAATCCTCCCAGAATCGAAACAAATGGCAAAAATATAGAGATTGCATCGGGAAGCAAGAAATTTTTTCGCTGCCCATATTCGATGAAAATTACATTATCCTCAACATATCCACCATACGATTTGAAAAACCGAACTCGTTATCATACCAGGAAAGTATTTTAACGAAAGTTCCACTCTCGCCCAATACTGTGGTAGAGAGCGAATCGAAAACCGTCGAGTGCGGATTCCCGATTATATCCGTCGAGACTACGGGTTCGGTGCAATATTCTAAAATACCTGCCATATCTGTATCAGCAGCCTTTGCGAACGCCCGATTTATCTCCTCAGCAGTGGCATCCCTTCCGATTTCGACATTCAAATCGACGATGGAGGCATCGGGAACAGGAACTCTAATACTTATAGCATAGAATTTACCTTTCAGCTCGGGGTATATCATCTGAGCCGTTTTATACGAACCTGTCGTCGTGGGGATTATGGACATCCCAGCAGCACGCGCTCGGCGGAAATCTTTCTTGTGCGGAAGGTCCAATATCTTCTGGTCGTTGGTATAGGCGTGAACCGTTGTCATTATAGCATTCTTTATTCCAAAATTATCCATCAAAACTTTTACTAATGGAACGAGGGCATTTGTAGTGCAGGAGCCAATAGAGACTATTTTCTGCATTTCAGCGTCATAATCTTTCTCATTTACACCGAAAATAAATGTGCCATCGCAATCATTGCTGGGTGCGGAAATCAACACTTTCTTTGCCCCAGCACTCAGATGCTTGCTCGCAAGCTCTCTTTTCCTGAAAAGACCAGTAGATTCCACAACAACATCTATCGAATGGTCGTTCCACGGAAGTTCGCCGGGGTCTCTAATCGCATACACTGGTATTTCGATATCATCAACCACGATAGATTTCTCTGTCGAGCTGACATCGTGATTCCAAATCCCGTGAACAGAATCATATTTTAAAAGATGAGCGAGCATTTGGGGAGTTGTAATATCGTTGATTGCCACAAATTCTAATTCCGGGTCATCCCATCCTACTCTGAAAACGAGCCTGCCAATTCTTCCAAATCCATTTATCGCAATTCGCTTCGCCATTATTTTATCCTCCTGCTTCTTTTTGATAATAATTATGAAATATTGTGATGTGCAAAATTTCGTCAAGTTTTTTTGCAATCATAAGTGAATTTACATCATTTTTTGTGGATTGCAACAAAATAAACTTCATTTCTGAAAAATTTATTGTTTTTTCCAACAAAATTATTAGACTTCCAAAGTAAGTTCTGAAAAATAGCGATAATGGGCTTCAGCCCCTCGTGTAATTCGGTTTTGATAAAAATCGCGAAGGACAAATCTCGATTTATTAGGATGGTTTCATTCATTTTTATCGGAGATTTTTGATATAGTCATATTACTAATCAAGCGTTGCAGTGAATTGTCGATTCTATCGGCAAGGGACGCAACACAACGAAAACGGGCGAACGCCTGCCGAAGGGTGAGAAAGGAGTTGATATGCGAATCGGTATAATAGGTGGTGGCTCTGGCGGATATGTCGCCGCTATTCGTGCGGCGCAACTCGGAGCAAAAGTCACCGTATTCGAGAAAGATAAACTCGGTGGCACTTGCACCAACTACGGATGTATCCCGACGAAGGTGCTTTATTCGATTACTCACAAAATGCTCGATTTCGAATGGGGCGTTTCTAAAAAGATGTGGACAGGTGAAATATCCCCCGACTGGCGAATGGTGCAGAATTTCAAAAATGGCGTGGTCAGCCGGCTCGTGCGAGGTATCGAATTTCTGTTCAAAAAGAATAAAATCGAACTAATCTACGGCGAGGCACAAATTCTGTCTATCAATATGGTTTCGGTCGAAACCACGAAGGGTTTAAAAGAGTATGAATTCGACAAAATAATTCTTGCGACGGGTTCCGCACCGAATATTCCGCCCGTGGATGGTCTCTCCGGAATTTCGCCCTGGGACAATGTGGAGGCGCTCGCTACTCAAAAAGTTCCGCAGTCGCTGATTATACTCGGCGGTGGAGTTATCGGCGTCGAGTTCGCACATATATTCCGCAATTTCGGCTCCGATGTGAAAATTGTAGAACTTCTGCCGAAAATTCTACCGTTTCAGGATGATGAGGTTAGCGCCGCCGTGGATAGAGCTCTCGTCGGCGAGGGAATAGAAATCCTGACATCGCAAAAAGCGGTATCTGCTCACCGTAGTAAATCCGGAGTGGTTCTCGAACTCGCCGATGGTTCGACTGTCGAGGCGGAGGAAATAATTGTAGCAACAGGAAGAAAGGTTAATCTGCCGAAAGGTGCAGAAAATATCGGCTTGAAGGTCGAGCAGAACCGCATTCCTGTGGATAAATATCGTCGGACAGAAATCGATAATGTATATGCTGTCGGCGATATAACAGGCGAGCCACATCTGGAGCACAAGGCGACTCGCGAGGGTATAATCGCGGTGGAACATATGTTCGGTATCGATTCGGAACTGGATATGGATAAAATTCCAGCGGCGATATTCACCGCTCTCGAGGTCGGCGCTGCGGGATATACGGAAAAACAGGCTCGCGAGAAATTCGGCGATGATGTGAAAATCGGAAAATTCCCATATATCGCATCGGGTAGAGCGCAAGCCGAGGGTGAACCTGTGGGTTTCATAAAAATTGTAGCGGCTCCCGATGACACGATTATAGGATTTCATTCGGTCGGCAGGAACGCATCGGAGTTGCTCGGTCTGGGTGGTTTCTTAGTTCAGAAACAAATAAAACTCTCCGATGTCGCAGAGACGATTTTCGCTCATCCGACACTTTCAGAAATGATAGAAGAATCCTCTCTCGCGGCGATGAGACGGGCGATTCACATCTGAG
>CAYRNI010000014.1:15299-28449 GCA_964425665.1 uncultured bacterium | reverse complement strand
AAAAGGGGCTGCTCGCCCCCGCAGCCGTTCGGCTGTTTTTAATCGGTTCGAATCCTGATTTTGTGCAGGTGCAACAGGGAATTCCCCGACGAAGTCGGGGAAGGAAAGTTGCACGAAGAAAACAGGCTAAGCCTGCCCGCAGGGTGCGCGCCCGGCAGGATTCGAACCTGCGACCTTTGGATTCGTAGTCCAACGCTCTATCCAGCTGAGCCACGGGCGCTGTATTTTGAAATTATTTTAAAATTCTTTCCTGTCAAGAATAATCATAGATTTTGTTTTCATAAGCGAAGTGCCATTTTTCTGTGTTTAAAACATTTATTTTTACTATATTTCGGTTAGAAGGATTACAGCTGAATTTCATCCCACGATTTTGCTTCACAGGGATGACCCCAGTGGAAAAGCATTTTTTTGCTTTTAGGAAGCATAATAGCAGAGATGTGGGTGGAAAAATTTTCGTGATGTCGGCAGATGGTATTTTCGCTGGGGATGTTTTCGCTACCGTGGTCGGCGAGAATTTTTTTCATAATATCGATATCGATTTTTTCATATCTATCGAGTAATTCATAAAGTCTATCTGTTCTGATTATATTGGTCTCTTGAATATTTTTTCCTCGTATTTTTTCGGGGGCTTTATCACCGTATACGGCATCGAATGGTATTAGACGCTTTTTCATCTGTGGATTTTGGTAGAGATTTGCATTCGCTATGACAAAATCTTTGGGTTCGACGATTCCGGTGCCGAAGGGTGACAGTTCGACAGCAGCAGCATCACCGTTTTTGTCGACGACGGAGATTATTCCATTGGATGGATTCGGTTTTTTCCTGAGTATATTTATGGCATCTTTGACTGTTTCCGATGTCTGAAGAATTTCCTGAACCCTCGCTGTCAGAAGTGTCGATTTCTGCGGCGGCTCGTTTGAATACCCATAGTTGTATGTTATGGAGAGTCCTGCTTCGTTGAAGCCCGTATGTGAACCTGCCAAAGGTGTCATCGTGAATTCGATGCTCGAAAGTCCCCATCTCGTGAAACTTTTTCGCAGAATGTTGAAATTTTTGAAATCGTTTAAGAAATCGAAATTTTTTGCGAGCATCGGCTCCTCACTTCGAGGAGGAAGCACCACTAACGATGAACAGCCCATAATCTGCCGAGCCGAATCTGCACCGGCGACCTCGATGTAGTGTATCAACGCGAGTTTGTTGAATGATAAGCCCGAGCCATCCGCAATTCCTGTAAATCTCTCTTTGAAGTCGGGGAAATTCTCGAATGTTGATGCTAAAAAGTTCCTTGCCCAAATTCCCGCACCGAATAAGAACGCCCCCATAGGAATAAATTTCGGCTTCACATTCAATATGGGCTTGTAATTATATATGGTTTCCCAGCCCGATAGTATATTTTCTTTTAGGCTTTTCCCCTGAGCTAGTCCCATCTCGTATGCCGAACCATAGAATTCTATTGCTCTTTTATCTTTCATTGGTGTCCAATGTCTGAGTGAGTATTTGTATCGCTTGATTTTGTGAAATTGTTCTCTGTTGTCCTGTTTTCATATCTTTTACTACGCAGAGTTCTTGCTCGACCTCATCCTCGCCGATTAGAATTACATAGGGAATATTCCATTTATTGGCGTATGCGAATTGTTTGGCGAGTTTTTTCGGTTCGGGAAATAACTCCGTTTGAACGCCTGCGGCACGAAGTTTCTGCGAAAACGAAAGCGCCGCAGAGGATAATTTTTCCGAGAATTGAGCGACCAAAACCTTTGTGTATGTATGCGATTCAGGGAGCATTTTCAATTCCTCCATCGCCGATATAATTCTATCGAGACCGATAGTAGTTCCACAGGCGGGGATTTTCCCCTTGCCCGAAAATAAGCCGATTAAATCATCGTATCTTCCACCGCCTGTGAGACTGCCCATACTCGGAAGTTCGGGCAGAACCGTCTCGAATATTGCCCCTGTGTAATAATCCAGTCCACGAGCCATTCTCGGCGAAAATCGAACGATATCTTGTCCGAAACCCAGCGATGACAGATATTCGATGATTTTGCGTATATTTTCGATACCGACTTGCACTCGCTCGTCATCGATTTTCGATAAGTCGGCGAGAAGATTCCAGTTTGTGTTCTCGAGCGATATGAATTCGAATATCTTCTCGATAGTTTTTCGCTCGTATCCTTTTTTTTCGAGTTCCTCGCGGACACCATCTCCGCCGATTTTATCCCATTTGTCTATCGAGCGGAGAACGGAGAACTCTTCATCCGCCGAAAAACCCGAGATATGAACCAATCCTCGAAGTATTTGTCTGTGATTAAGCAATATCTTGAAATTTTGCAATCCCAAATCCGAAAGAATTTCGATAGAAATCGCGAGAATTTCGGCATCTGCTATGGGGGATTGTGTTCCGATGATATCGACATCGCATTGAACAAACTCGCGGAATCTTCCTTTCTGTTTTTGAGCCCGTTCCGCTCGCCAGACAGGTTGAATCTGATAGCGTCTGAAAGGCTTAGGTAATTGCTGGTTATACATAGCGATAACTCTTGCGAGAGGCACTGTCAAATCGTAGCGTAGTCCCAAACCGTCGGGATGGTCGAGCTTATAAATCAATTTATCGGCATCATCGCCGTATTTACCCAAAAGGGTTTCGAGCATCTCGATTGCGGGTGTTTCGATTGGAACATATCCCCATCGACGAAATATTTTCCGAATTTTTTCTAATATCCTTTCCCGGGGAATCATTTCTCTCGGCAAATAGTCCCGCATCCCTCGATATAATTTTACCATAATCTCACTCCTATTTTTTATGAAATTATTTCAATTTCCGATATTAGCAAGGATTTTATCATAATCATCTTTCTAAATTTATCTTGCGAGAATCGAGCGATAACGATATATAGTATGAATATTAAAATGGAAGGAGTTGAAATGCAAAAGGTTGCAATCGTCTTAATTATTGCGATTTCATTATTTGGAATTATATATTCCCAATCTCTTCTTGCACCTAAAATTTCCTGTCCTGTTGCGGACGATAACGGTGCTGTGTTGGAGTTCACGCTCGCCGGTGAGAACGCCGAAACTCTCGAAACAGAGCGAGGAATTTTTATCAGATATATTATTCCTACCGGTGGATATATAGGAGATGTTGGTTCGCCTCAAATACCTGTATGGAGCACATTAGTTGCCATACCGCCGACAAGCGGTGTTTCCGCCGAAATTATCGAATGCGAATGGGATACTTTGCGAAATATTCTGCTATATCCTGTCCAGAATCGTGACAATAGTCAGGGATTCGATTATAATGAGGCGGCATATCGTCGGGGAATATATCCTGCACGAGTTATCGATGTCGGCGAACCCGCGATTATGCGAGATTTTCGGGTTGCGCCGATAAATTTCTACCCCTTTCGATACGATGCGAAATCGAAAATTTTGTATATCGCTCGAAAGATGACTGTTCGGGTAAATTTCGATGGGACGGACAATCGCAATACGAAATCGGATTCGCCATATATATCTGAGGCGTTCGACCCGTTGTATCGCTCGGTTATAGCGAACTATTGGTTTTATAGACGCGAGAAACAACTACGACGAGGGACGATTTTGTATATAATCTCCGATGCTTTTGCGGACGATTTCGAGCCGTTGCTCCAATGGAAAATGCGAGAGGGCTATCGTGTTCGGATGGCACTCGCATACGAAGATGTCGGCGGCGGAGATGTGCCATCATCGGACGATATATATAATTATATCCACGATGCATATTATACTTGGGAATATCCGCCGGATTATGTGGTTCTGTGCGGGGATGTAGTTATGGGAGGAACTTATCTTCCAAGTTATCAATATTATAGCGGTCTGTTGGGGGAGTATTATACATCAGATCACCAGTATTCCTTGATGGCTGGCGATGATTATCTCGCCGATATTATGGTCGGCAGGATTTCAATCGATTTGGAAACCGAGGCACAGACATACTCGGCGAAGGTCGTGCAATACGAAGGATATCCGAGAGATGGAGGTAGCGATTGGTTTCGCAGAGGAATGGTGGTATCGGCGAATTGTTGTGGTTCACCGCAGCCATCGACTCCGAGAAGAGTCGGACTTTGGGTTAGAGAACTAGCGTTGAGGAATGGTTACGATGAGGTCGATACATTCTTCTGCTATGGGACAGATTGTCCTCGTGGCGCATCGGAAATGTCGGATTATATAAATAGTGGTGTCTCGTTCATAAATTATCGCGGATGGGGTGGCAGCGCAGGATGGGATTTTCCCAGTTTCTATGTGGGCGATGTTTTGGGATTGAGCAATACGAATATGTTTCCATTTGTGACGAGTATCGTATGTGGAACGGGCGATTTCGATAGCCCGACCACCGACCCTTGTTTCGGCGAGGCGTGGATTCGCGCTGGAACTCCAACGAACCCGAGAGGCGCTATCGATTTCTATGGTCCCACAGACCACGACACACATACAAAATGGAATAATCCAAACTGCGAAGGTTTTTACTGGGGGCTTTTCGAAGAAAACCTTTCCACATTCGGGCAGTGCGCACTCCGTGGAAAGTTGACTTTACATCTGTCGTATCCGCAGAATCGTGGTGTCGGCGATGGCGTCGAGCATTACAACTATGTGTATAATGTTCTCGGCGACCCATCGTTGAGACTTTGGCGAAAATTCCCTTATCTGATTACAGTTTCCAAACCCGATGAAATCCACAGGGGCGAGACGAGAATCACTGTCAATGTTTCGAGAGATTCCAATCCCGTCGAGGGTGCATTGGTGTCGGTATGGTTTCCTATTTGGGAGGGCGATGGCGACCCATATACCGCATTCACAGACGAAAATGGCAATGCAACCGTGTCTTTTCCTGCAAGTGAAACGGAGGATAACGATAGCGTCTCGCTCGTCATAACACATCGGGGATACAATCCGGATGTTTCCTATATCCCGATAGTTTCAGCAGATAGTTTCGTCGCGTTGCAGCGGTGCATTTTCGATGACGATACGATGGGGGAGAGCAACGGCAATAGCGATAGTATTCCATCGCCGGGCGAGACAATCGAACTACGACTGACACTGAAAAATGAGGGAATTTCGGCGATAACAAATGTCACTGCTGAGATTATGGGGGATAGCTCGTTCGATATAATTACGGGGAGTGTCAGCATCGGCGATATTGATTCGGGGGAACAGGTTTCATCGACCGAGCCGATTGTGATTCGGCTTCACTCGGATATCGAGGACAGTTCGGAAATCCCATTGAAATTCGTATCGAGTTACGATGGCGGTTCCGATACATCTGCCTATACGATTACTGTTTGTTCGCCGAAAATCGAGGTCGATTCTGTAATACCTATCGGCGATGGTATTTTATCGCCCGGTGAAAATACCGAAATAGCGATTTCCCTGAAAAATCTCGGTTCGGTTTCGACTCGAGAGGCGAATATATCACTATCTGGCGGTTGCCGTGTTAGTCTCGGAGTGGACAGTGCATCTGTTTCTGCAATTTCTCCGGGTAGTTCGTCCGAGATTATTCCCAACATCGAGATAACAGCGGATACAGGTTTAATAAATGGCATAATCGATAGAATTACACTGACCTTCGATGATGGTTTTTATCATCGGGAAATCGCTGTGCCGATACTTATAGGACAAATTACCGGTTCGACATTCGGCGGACCCGATACATTCGGATATTTCTGCTACGACAATACCGATATCGAATCGGGTCGAGCACCCACTTACGACTGGCTCGAAATATCGCCGATTTATGGCGGGGATGGTATAGATTTAGAACTCGGCGACGATGAAACGAAACTTGTCGCGCTGCCGTTCGATTTTGTCTATTATGGGCGGACCTACGATACTATCGCCGTATGCTCGAACGGATGGCTCGGAATGGGTAATGTCGATACGGAAATATATAACAATTTTTACAATCGCCCGCTGCCTGACCCTTCGGGACCTTGGGGGATGATTTGCCCGTTCTGGGATGACCTCGAACCCACTGTAAATGAGAGTCTCGGTGTATATTATAAATATATCGAGGATGAACATATTTTTGTTATCGAGTGGATAACTGTAAATGCTAATGATGATTTTACGCCGGAATGGTTCGAGGCGATTTTGCGAGACCCGAATTATTATACTGCTCTATACGGTTTCGGCGAAATTTTATTCCAGTATAAGAATATAGCCGATATAGATAGTCTCGCCGGCGACCCGAATGCGCTTGCGGAATATTCAACTATCGGTATAGAGGACCCGACTAAAACTGTTGCTATTCAATACAAGTATTGTGGGGAACTCGCGCCTTATGCCGCGGATGTCGATTCTGGGAGAGCGATTCTATTTTCTACAAATCCGCCTGTTGCAATCGATACGAGTAAAATCGAATCTTTTTCCGAAAAACCGTATAACCTCGATGTTAGACTAATACCCAATCCATTCAATCCTGTTCAGACGATTACTGTCGATTTGCCAGAGAATACTAACATTTCTGTTGATGTTATCGATATCTCTGGGAAAATTGTTCGCAATATATCAAGTGGTAATTTCAAAAATGGAAGACACACATTTATATGGAACGGCGACGATAATAGCGGGAAAAATTTGCCATCCGGGATATATTTCGTCAGAGTAGTCTATCTCGATGGTTCGAGGCGAATCGTGAGAAAAAGTTTAATGATTAGATAATGAGGCGGAGATGAAAAAAATATTTTTGATGTCCTTATTTTTATTATTTGCTGGCGTTTATGGTAAAAATCCGCCGATAACGAGATGGATAGACCCTCTCGGCGGTGAACCTATTACTCCCGAGGAATATCGGGCGAAATTTGGTATTCCACAAAGTCCGTTGAAACTCGGCGAGGTGCAAATGTCTCACTGGACAGATGATAATCTTGTCGATGTGGTCGTAAATAGTGCGATATATTACCAAATCGAGGATGAGATTTCAAGATATATCGCCGACCTCGAAACCGATGGTTACTCTGTCCGATTGGATACGATGAGTTCTGGCACCGCCGATGACCTTCGGGAGCATTTTATATCCCTTCGTCCCGAACTTGTGGGTGCGGTATTAGTCGGCAATTTGCCTGTGAAATGGTATAGGATAGTGGAATTTCTCTCCGATGACCCAACGGATACGACAATCGAAATATTCCCCTGCGATTACTATCTGATGGAACTCGATGGCAACTGGTCGGATTACGACAGCGATGGTGTTCTCGACGACCACGAATTGTATTATAACAACGAGGCAGAAATTTTTTTAGGCAGAATCGACCCGTCGCGACTGACTTATGGAAATCCCATAGAACTTCTGCGAAAATATTTCGATAAAGACCACAACTACCGAACCGGCGAGATGCCGATATGGAATGCCGTTTTATCCTACGAATACAAGGATTGGCATCCATATTTCGACTATCATTTTTACGAATACGAGCACGCCGATATTATGCGCGATACACTCATCTTCTCTGCTCCCGATTATCTGAATAGAATCAGGAATTTGCCGTATGAGATGGTCAGTATAATGTGTCATTCATCCCCTTGGAGACACTATATGGACCCCACATTGACCTTCAACAACGATTTGGGATTGATTCCGCCGAATGCGAATTTCTATCAACTTTTTGCTTGTTCGGGGGCGAGATTTGTCGAGCAGGATAATATCGCGACGACTTATCTTTTCTGCGGAGACCGCTCGCTCTGGGTTGTGGGTAGTTCTAAAACGGGAAGTCTTTATATGATTCACACGCTACCTCACTTTTTCGAATGGCTAATTTCCAAAAATATCGGCGAGACGATGCGAGATATACTATCCGATTACGGCGATTGGAATCCAGTTTGGCACTACGGACTTGTTTTGCTCGGAGACCCGACATTGCGCGAAGTATTTGTCAGCAGAGGAACAGTCCCAATAGATACGGTCGAATGCACTTCTGAGGGTTTTCCACTGGCAACAGATGGTAGTGCTACGGATGTTAAAATACTATCCTCGCCATCTACGGGGATAAACGCTTATGTTCTCAATGGAGCGATATCCTGGCATAACAATGTGGAGAAATTTTCCTTCGATGGAATATCCTTTACCGATGAAGGTGCGAGTGTCTGCTATACTACCTCCTCTGGCGAACTCGTGGTTTCTGATAATCCCGATTATCCTTTCGCCGCGAGCGAGGGCGACCCGTTGGCGATATCGAAACTCGGATATGAAATTTCGTATTGGACAATAGAAAGAGGCGAGGGCTATCATTCCCATCCGTATATTTTAGGAACGCCATCGGGCGGTGCTGTATTATACACCCATTGGTCGCCAGGGACTCCCGAACCGACTTGCGATTTATACATAACTTTTTACCATTCGAGTTCCTGGACACCCGAAGCGGGTTATGACTATTTAATCGACGACGATGCCAACGATAAGATATATCCCTGTGCTGTGATGGATTCGACAGGTGGATATTGGATATTCTGGACGAAAAATGAGTCTGACGGCGCAAAGATTTTCGGAAGATATCTGTCCGATGGGATATTGGGAGAGAAAGAAGTTCTCGGCAGAGGCACGATTTCCACCGCTGTTGTTTCGGGTGATGGTGTCGTTCATCTTTTCTGGACAGATGACGACGGTGCGTTATGGACAAGTTATTACCGAGAGGGTTTTTGGTCGGTAGCCGAGCAGATATACGGTGAAAGAAAGGTTTTACGACCCATAGCAAAATTGGATAATTTTGGTGAACCGTTTGTTCTCGCACCTGTCGAATATCCGGGTCTGAATAAGGAAATCCATTTGTTCTATTCCGATGATTCAGAATGGCAATCATCACGGTTGACATATAATTCTGCTCCCGATTTCAATCCCGATGGTCTCGTTCTGGATGATGGCAGATTGCTATTGGTTTGGATAAACGGTTGCTCTGGTGATATGTCGGCTCGGTGGAATATTTTCGATTTCAGCAAAATCGCCGAAAGTAAATCTATTATGCCGCAGAACTCTATCTCGGTCAATCCATCGCCATTCAACGATGTTTTAAATATTCAGTGGAAACCTGTGCGATATCGCAAACTACACATATTCAACATCGCGGGTAAATCGGTCGCGGAATTAGATGGTATCGGAAAAACTCGCTGGGATGCGAGAAGTTATCCATCGGGTATATATTTTGTGGAAATTCCTGAAATAGGGACGAAAAGAGTTATTCATATACAATGAGAGCAAATAATTCATTTCGAGAGAAAATAGTCGAGGGAGACCTTTCCAAAGGTATTCTTTCGCTTGCTGTTCCTATGGTAGTTGCAAATGCCGCAAACAATGTTTTCAGTTTAACTGATATGTATTTTGTCGGCAAACTGGGTTCGATGGCTGTCGCTGCGGTGGGAATGGCTGCTATCGTCAATATGGCGACAATCACTTTGCTCGTGGGTATTGCTACTGCCACACGGGCGATGATTTCCCGTTATATCGGTGCGAACGATTTCGATGCTGCTCATCGCTCGGCTGTCGGCTCGATTTTCTTCGGAATATCGATTTCTATCACTATAGCAATATTAGGCACCGCTTTCGCTAAAATAGTTCTTATCCTTATGGGGGCGAAGGGCGAGCTGCTGACAGCATCCACTAATTATCTTATCATTATGATGCTGGGAAGTTTCACGGCGGTTTTCGTTTTCATTATGAACGCGATATTTCAAGGGGCGGGCGATTCCAAAACGCCGATGATTATCACTATTTCCGCAGTTGCTCTGAACATCGTTTTAGACCCTATGTTTATTTTCGGTATCGGATTTTTCCCAAAGTGGGGGATAAACGGAGCAGCTTTTGCGACAGTCCTTTCCCGTTTCATCGCCGCTTTAATTAGTTTTTTCCTCTTGGTCCGCGGTGTAAATGCTTTCAAAATTCATCTATCGCATTTCAAAACCGATATTCCCACGCTGAAAAGGTTTTTACATATAGGCGTCCCCGGCGGAGGACAGGTATTGCTGGGGAATTTTATGGGTTTCATAATGATGCGTATCGCGACATCTTTCGGGATATACGCCACAGCAGCATATACAATCGGGATAAGATTGAATATGATGGCGCTTCTACCCGGCTATGCGCTCGGCAATGCCATCGCGACGATTGTCGGACAAAATCTTGGAGCAGGGAAAATCGAACGCGCAAAAAATGGAGCTATTATAGGTGTAAAATTTTATGAAATCCTTGTGATTCCGCTGGGAATCTTATATTATTTACTCGCACCGAATATAGTTCGGCTTTTTACGAATGATGGCGCTACTATCTTGCTCGGAGCGAAATATTTGAGAATTGTTCCGTTTTCGTATCCATTTTTTGCAATCGGTGCGATACTTATGCGAGCGATAAATGGCGCTGGGCATACGAGGCCTGCTTTCATTGTGCAGTTTGTGGCGATGTATTTGATTCAGTTTCCACTCGCTCTCGTGCTGACAAAGACTTTCGGTGCAATCGGGATATGGTGGGCTATTTTCGCTGGAATGACAACACAGGGGATTATAATTCTGCCATATTTTCTGTCGATGAAGTGGGCGACAGTCGGAGAATGGAAGGAAAAATCGAGTGGGGGAGTATAGATGAGTGAAAAGAATAGAAAAATAGAGTATCTTCGTTATCTTCGGGATATAGGCGAAACCGAGATACCACTTCCTGCCTCTGCACGAGTCGAGCAAACGAGTGCTTCGAGTTCCATCGAGGGAAACGCCGAGTCGGAAAAACCCGATGCTGAAAGAAAACCGAACGGGTTCGACTTGGATACAGTCGAGAAAAAGGTCAAGATTTTGTCCGTAATAGAGGATGAAGTTTTGAAATGTAAGAAATGCCCACTTCACAAGACCAGAACGAAACCTGTGCCTGGTGCTGGAAATCCATCTGCGGAGATAATGTTCATCGGCGAGGCGCCCGGTGCCGAGGAGGACAAGCAAGGTATCCCATTTGTTGGGAGAGCGGGTAAATTGCTCGATAAAATTCTCGCTGCCTGCGACTTGACGAGGGACGATGTGTTTATAGCGAATATTTTAAAATGCCGTCCACCTGGAAACCGTGACCCATTGCCTACGGAGAGGATGGCGTGTATTCCGTATTTGTTCGGTCAAATCGATGCTATCAAGCCGAAAGTGATATGTTGTCTCGGCAGAATAGCGGCTCAAACTCTTTTGCAGACGAAAATTCCACTGGGTAAGTTGAGGGGGCAGGTCCATTCGTTTCGAGGAATTCCGCTAATCGTAACATATCACCCTGCTGCCATTTTGCGTAATGAGAATCTAAAAAGACCCACCTGGGACGATTTCAAGTTTCTTTTAAAAATTCTCGAAGAACGAAGAGAAGAGGAATGAAATGCTAAAATCGATTATAATACTCGCTATACTTCAAGGGATTGCGGAATTTTTGCCGATTTCGAGTTCGGGGCATTTGGTTCTCGGCAAGGCGTTGCTTCATTTTCAGGAGACTGGTGCTACTATGGAGGTTTTTCTCCATTTCGGAACGCTGCTGGCGATTTTGGTTTTCTATAGAAAGCGAATCTATGAACTGCTGAAAGCATTTTTCAGATTTCAGTTCAATACCGATGCTGGCAAGGAATTTTGGCTGATAATCTGGGCATCCATACCTGCTGGTATAGCGGGTTTTTTTGGGAATAAGTTTTTCGAATCGCTTTTTTCATCGCCCAAATTGGTTTCGATTACTTTGATGATTACGGGGATATTTTTGGTCTCGACAATTTGGACAAAATATAATGCTGGAAAAAAACTTAATTTGCTGAATACGATTATAATCGGTATTGCGCAAGCGTTCGCTATATTGCCAGGGATTTCGCGAAGCGGCTCCACGATTACCGCGGCTTTATGGATGGGTATCGATTCAAAAAAAGCTGCCGAATTCTCCTTCCTGTTGGCTATACCGGCACTTTTCGGAGCGATGGTTCTGAAAGTAAAGGAAATAATAGAATTTCATATTCACATCGATTTTACGCTTCTTTTGGGTGTCCTTATATCCGCTGTAATCGGATATTTATCGCTACTACTGCTTATACCGATTTTGCGTAAGGGCAAGTTGTGGATATTTGGAATATATTGCCTTGTAGTCGGAGTTATCGGAATAATTTTAATCGGGTAAATGAATTTCATCGTATCCCAATGAGTTGGTTAGGGAATAGGTTTATGGCTAATATTTGTTCGATGGATGAACATTTCCTCACATTATTCGAGATGAATTCCATACTGAAATTAGATTTGTTCAGAAAGATTTTTAGCCCCGAATACAATCTCCACAGGGCAGACAAATAACATAGATTATGCTATTGACAAATTGTATTTCAACCGTATAATAAAAAAACAAAAGAAATCGGGAGGATATACAATGACATACAGACAGAGAACTATTCTTGCTGGAGCGATGATTGTGATTTTCCTCGCTTTGGGTATGGCATTTTTAGGAGTTAGGAGTCCCATTAGCGCCGAATCGTCCTCTACGAATAGTTCCTCAAAAGTTAAAGATAAAATACTCGAAGGTAAAAATATTCTATTTGTTATTGCTCCTGAAAATTTTCGCGATGAGGAATTATTCGACACGCGAAAATATTTGACAAATTGGGGCGCTAAGACAAAAGTAGTATCCACCGTTGTCGAACCTGTTCGTGGGATGTTGGGTGCGACAGTTAAACCCGATGGTTTAATCGCCGATGAGAAAGCCGAGAACTACGATTGCATAGTTTTTGTCGGTGGTTCGGGAGCAACAGTTCTATGGGACAATCTGGATGTTAGGAAACTTGTCCAGAATGCATACGGGTTGAAAAAGGTTATCGCTGCAATATGTTTAGCACCTGTTATACTCGCGAGGGCAAAAATTTTAGGCGATTGTCAAGCGACAGTTTTTCACTCGGCAAAAAAGGAAATTATAAAATCGGGAGCGAAATATGTCGATACTCCCGTGGTTAGATGTGGAAACATAATTACTGCGAACGGTCCATCGGCTATTCCGCAATTCGCGCAGAAAATAAAAGATGCATTATTAGAAGAAAACCTCGACAAATCTCGTCCAAAAAATGAAAAGTGAAAAATTCAAAATTAACCCATCCCCACTCCCATTATATTTTCGCTGCATAAGAAGGAATTGAGCGTAGTAAAAGGAAACTTG
>CAYRNI010000014.1:0-15199 GCA_964425665.1 uncultured bacterium | reverse complement strand
TCCCATTATATTTTCGCTGCATAAGAAGGAATTGAGCGTAGTAAAAGGAAACTTGTGAAATAGAAACGGGCTGCTCGCCCGTCAGCAGATGCGGGGAAGTTGTTCGCCCTCGAGCATAATGAGTTTCCGCTTGCCGCCCGTTTCAGTTTTGAGGACAACGCCATCCTGTTGTGAAACCGAGCCGATTAATTCGGCATTTTGCGAAAGTGGATTTTTCCTAAGGAGTTCGACCAATTTTTCTCCATCGCCATTTCTGACGATAAAAATCATTTTGCCCTCATTTGCGAGATACAGCGGGTCGAATCCGTATATATCGCAAAGCGATTTCACCTGCGGTTCGATGGGGATTTTCGCCTCATCGATAATCATTCCGAGATTTGTTTGCTCGGAGATTTCCACCAATACGGTTGCCAATCCACCTCTGGTCGGGTCACGCATCGTGTGGATTTCGATATTCTCATCGATAGCGAGTTTCACGATTTCCCAAAGTGGTGCACAATCCGATAAAAGAATTGGGTTAGTATCGATATTTTCGCGAGCGGCAAGTATAGCGGCACTATGACGAGCGATATCGCCGGAGATAACGATATCGTCGTATGGTTGGATTTTGTCCAATCCCACATCGATTATAACCTCGCCGATTCCAGATACAGCGATGTAAATTCCGCCACCGGTGCCACGCGGAACGACTTTCGTGTCGGCGGCGATAAGTTCAGAATTATATCGGTGGATAGTTTCTGCGAAAGAATTGGCTATTTTATCCATATCCGATATTTTGAGACCCTCCTCGATGATAAAAGATGCCGAAAAATATTTAGGTTTCGCCCCCATCGCGGCGAGGTCGTTGATAGTTCCCGATGCGGCGAGTTTGCCTATATCCCCGCCAGGGAAAAATATCGGCTCGACGATGAAACCATCTGTTGTAAATGCCAATTTTTTACTTTGGATTTCCACAATCGCGGAATCCTCCATCCTTTCGAGAATGGGATTGGAAAATTTTGGTGCGAATACGCTTTCTATCAATCTTTTTGTCGCTAGTCCGCCCTCGCCGTGAGCGAGAACTATATTATCATCGTTCGGCATAATTTACTCCTCGATAGTTTCTTTATATATATCCAAAACTTTCTTGGCAGATTTTTTCCAAGAGAACATTTTTGCCCGCTCGATGCCCTTTTCGGATAATATATTACGCAAAGAACAGTCTTGGGCAAGCATAACTATTTTTTCGGCGATATCCTCGATAGAATATGGGTCCGCTAAAAGCCCTGCCTCTCCGACAACCTCGGGCATAGATGATATATTCGATGTAATCACAGGTGTCCCCGATGCCATAGATTCTAAAAGCGGTATTCCGAAACCCTCGTATATGGACGGATATACGAAAATATCCGCGGCATTATATATAGCTGGCAAATCCTCGGTCGGAATGAATCCTGTGAAAATTACATCGCTTTTGATTTGCAATGTTTCGATGGTCTCGAATATATTGGAATATTTCCATCCCTTTCCGCCGACGATTACTAATTTGTGGGAAATTTTTTTATGAATTTTGGAATATGCTTTAAGCAGACCGATGAGATTTTTCCTCGGTTCGATAGTTCCGAGAAACATAATGAATTTTTCAGGCAATTTGTATTTTTTCCTGATTTCAGAAATTTTGTCCTTTGCAATAGGATGAAAATCGGGATTCACGCCACATAGGACCACATCGATTTTACCTTTTGCGAATGGAAATAGTCGTTCGATTTCGTTTTTAGTAAATTCTGAAATGGCTATTATTCTTTTTGCTCGTTTTATCGACGATGGAATTAGTTTGCTCGTAATCGAAACACGCAAATTGTGATACTCTGGCATAATTAGTCCTGATAAATCGTATATTGTTATTATACTCGGGATTTTCCGCACGGCGAAGGGAAGCAGAAATAAAGTATCGTGATATAGGTCGAGTTTATCCTTTTTTATACGATATGGAAGTCCGATTTGATACCACAGTTGAAATTTTGGATATGGCTTATCGACGAGTATTATATGAAAATTATTCCCTAATTCCAACTTGAAAGGTATTTTTTTATTCGTATAAAGAAAATACTCGTTTTCACTATCTATATCAGATAGTTCCCGTATTATGTTATGAACATATACGGGAATTCCCGTCATAGAAGAAGCTAATGGAGATATTCTTATACCTATACGCATTTTTCTATTATTTATCGCTGATATTATAAAATTTTTCGCTATCTATAAATTTTACGAAATCCTGCCTCGTATGGCATTCGCTTGCATAATCACCGATAGACAATTTCACGAATCGTTCTATATTTTCAGGATAATCAATACCGATTGTTCCTCTTTTCCGAGCGATATGGTTGAGTATAAATCTGAGCATCAATATATCATTATCGCGTCCCGATTCGAGGCTCTTGCATCTCTCGAAATCTATAATATATATGTCATACTCGGGTAATGAAAAAATTATATTCCACAGTCTCAAATCATTGTGAGCTATATTATATTTCTCGTGTATGTCGAATACTTTTTTCACGATTCTTTTTGCTATATACCTGTAATCGAGAGATGCACCTGCACGCAAGAGGTCATTTAGATTTCCGCCGAACTTAAATTTATTTTCACCGGTTTTACAATCATACGGCATTATATTTTCATCGCAGAATCCGACTTTATTTATTTCGGATGCCCCCAATACGATTTGTTTTCTTATATCGACTTGGAATTTTTTATCTATAGGGGAACTTTCGTATGCTCCGGAAAATTCTATTGTATCGTTATATTTTATATTTACTGATACGAGATAACGCGGTTTTTTAGATGTATGTGGTATGTGGTGACCGATTATTTTTTTATTATAGTATATATCGTCTCCGAATATATTATTGAGTATCCATTCACCAGGATTATCTCCCATATTTGGTAAAAGATGAAGATGCCGACATCGCTGTTCATCGGATTGTCCTGTATCGAAAAAGATTTTTTCTCCCAGAGAAAATATTTGTTTGCACAATGTATTTGCTTTTGCGACCTCCGCTTGTAAATGTTTTTTCTGCCATATATGACGAAATAATCCGCCGATAATAGGCAGTGACGAATATTTTTCCCATCTATCCGTTCCAATAAAGTGATGCCATAAGCTGAGCATAATAATAATATCGAAATGTGCGAAATTTCGTTTGAGGAAATTTATCGAATCAGTGCATAGCGGAAGATTTAGAGATATAATTCTCTGCGAAAGTCCCAAATTACTTGCCAATATATTTTGAATTCTTCTGAACTTTTCATCGGGTTCCAAACTAATTACATAAGCGCCTCTATCGGCGAGTGCCAGAGAAAAATAACCCATATTGCTACCTATATCGAGAATTTTCTTGCCGGAAATGTCGCCGATTTGTTCGAGAATATTACTCAACCTATCTCGACAACCTCGAACCGCTTTAACATCGAGACCGAGACGCTCCGCTCCGTATATTTCTTGATATATCTCATTATATTGATGCTGAAGTTCCGCGAGATATATTTTCAAATTTTTCAATGAATCAACCATTATCCTTCCTCGATTATATATTTATTGCATAGTTTATATATGAAAAACCAAACTATACCATATGATAGAATTCCAACTCCTGCTTTTAACCATATATTATTTATAATATGGACTAAGAGGAACATACTGATAGTTCCAAAAATGGTCGGTGCAAATAGCGGAAAAAATCTAAAACGAGTTATATGTTTTGTCAACCAAAATGATATTATTAATATTGTAATCTCCGCTACAACTGTTCCCAATGCCGCACCCGCTATTCCCATTTTTGGGATAAAGATATAGTTGAATACAACATTGACGATTGCTGCTGACAAAGTTATCTTAAAATAGTCCCAACTCTTACCGACTACATTCAGAAGATTTGGGAAAACGAAACTCGAATATAGAATCGCTACACTCGCGAGAAGATAAGGCATTGCTTTGACAGATTCAATATAACTATTTCCATATAATATATTTATTATAGAATTCGAAAAAATTCCGATAATAAACATTATAGGCACTGCTATTCCCGACATTATAATTTCTAACTGCATAGCCAGTTGACGAAATTCCTTGATAGATGAACTATAAAGATTGTTCAATCGCGGGAAAGTTGCCTGCATAGCGAGATGCCGCATCAAGGCTATGAAAAGAACCAATTTCGCACCGGCATTATAAAACCCGACATCCTTGCTTGTGCGCATTAGACCGAGCATAATGCTGTCCGTATTTCTATATATGGAAATAGTTATTCCTGCAAGTCCGATTGGGAAAGCATATTTAATTATGGATGACACGAAATTTTTGTCGAAATGGATTACGAATTTGTTTTTATGAAGAAAATTTATCCACAGAAAACTTTGACCTACAAACATAGCGATGGATAGGAATATCGGTATATAATAGATATTTTCTGACGATGATACGAAAATAAAAACCAAGATAGCGTAGACCACTCTTTGCAATATTCGAGCAATGGCTATTTTTCTCATCTTTTCCAGACCTTGAAAGAACCACTCCATCGTTAGTCCATTGACGACGATGTTGAGGCAGAAAAGTGCGATTAGTTTATTATCTGCGCTTTCGCTTCGGATGAACAGTGCGACGATTAGCATAATAATCGCAGAGATTATAGACATTCCCCATAATAGAGGAGCGATGTTGGATACGACTTGAGAGGGTTTCCTTTTCCGCTGAGATAGACTTCTAATACCAGCCAGGTCCAATCCGAAAATGCTGAGAACTAAAAAGTATGATGTTATCGCGAATGCGAAGTTGAGTTTTCCGAACCATTGTGGACCTAATGTTCTCGCAAGATAGAATGTTACTATAGCTCCTATGCCTCGAGCGATAAGTTCACCGATTCCCAAAAATGATGCACCCTTAAAGATTTTCCGCACATTCGACATAATCTTATTTATTTAATACCGACACAGTTATAATATTGCCATTATAGTTTGTTTAGAACTCCAAATTCAGAATAAACGCGAAATATTCAAAAATCTTCTTGAAAAATAATCTATTTTTTAATATATTTTAAAAATAAATAATCGGAGTTGTAAATGAAATACAAGATTACGATATTTGCAATCGCTTTTTTGATTCGGCTATCTTTTTGTCAGCTGTCTGCGGAAGGAGCTGGCGGTTTCCTTATCCAGATGGATGCGGACAGAGGTTTTATCGGGTTGGGGGATACCTCTGGGAATTGTATCACATTTAATTTTAATTACCCTTGGGAGCGAGGCGGAAATTATGTGGTTTTCGCAGTGGATAGCGGTGGATATACCAATCTTCCTGGGGAAGCATCTATGTATGGTTTCGATTATCTCGGGTCGTATTCGGGCAGTGCCGGGTATTTTTTAGAGACGCTCAGCAGAAACTGGCGTGTGCCGTTCGGTTCGGGTGAATTTTATTTTCAGATTTCTGTGTCGCCAATCGAGATGGATGGTGTCGGTGTAGCGAAAATAGTTCTGTATGCGTTCAACGGGGATGCCATTCCTCACGATTTCGGTGCGATGCTCGGTTTCGATATGCTTATCGGCTCGAACGACCGTCCCCGTTTCACTACGGGCTCCAGTTTTTTGTCTGAGGGAACATTACTTTCCGGTGATAATATTCCATATTTCTGGCAGGCGTTCGAGGTTTCGCCTGGTGCTGGATGCGGACAGGTTATAGCGAGAGGTTATCTTCGCGGGCTCGAAGCTACTCTACCGGATAGATTCGCTCTCGGCGATAATCGTTATCTTCAAATGCAACCGTGGGGAATAGACACCACTTTCGTCGGTATTCCATATTATGATAGCGCTATACTTATGCGATGGGCTAAACGGCGTGTCAATCCCGATAAAGCGACGAGTTTTATTACATATCTCGGTTTCGGGAGATGTGTTTCCGGGGATACCGATATTTTACTCATCCCACTCGTTCCGTCGAGGCTTATGCCGGAGTGTGATGCGGTAGAATCGCCATTCGAGGCTGCTGTGTTAATTCATAATCTTTCTTTGGATAGTGGGCTCTCCGATGCGGAGGTTTGCATACACATCCCAGATGGCGTGGAACTCGAAATCGACCCATTGCATTCAGGAGATAGTTGCCTCGCACTCGAAATCGACCCACTCCTGCCGGAGAGCAGCACAGTCAAATCGTGGATTGTGGGTATCGAGGACACATCGCTGTGGGGCGATTCGATACCGATTATAATAACCCTTTCGGGCGAGCCATCTGTGGAGATGTCCGAGACATCGTTCGTTCATATTCCGCATCCCGATGGTAATCCGCCGCTATGTGCACTCGATTTCCCTTACCACTGCATCGGATGTTCCGACAGCGACTGTGTTGAGATACCTTTCTATCTGTGGGACGATACGGGGATAGATTCGCACTCGGTTGCGGTGAAATTGGGCGAACATATTTTACTTGCTGTTTCGGGTTTTTTGCACTTCACCGATGATTCGCTATATGTCGAGATTCCGCAATGGATGTTAGAGCACGGCGATACACTTCCTGTGGAGATGATTTCCGCGACGGACATATACGGCTGTTCGCCTGCGGAATTTCCCTCGGTCGAGACTTTGTTCGTCGACCTTGAAGCACCTGTTTTCATCGGTTTCGACCCGCCCGATGGGAATCTTATATGCTCTACTCCGCAGATAAGAATATTAGTCGATGATAAACCCGCCGGTATCGATAGAATGTCTGTGGATATTCTATTCGATGGTTCGCATATTCCTCCCGATGACCCGCAAATATCGTGGGAATCCGATTCGATTTTAGTTTTCACATCGAGTGAGACATTTCCCGAAGGCTATCCACTGACGATTTGTCTGATGAGTGTCGCAGACAATACAGATTTCGATGGTCCCCATATAAACGATACGCCGGTGTGTGCAACTTACACGGTGTCGGCGGTGAGCGAAACTCGGAAACCACCGAATAAACCGTTTCTATGGGTAAGTCCAAATCCATTCAATTATTCCTGTAAAGTATCTTTATATACGCCGGAATCTTGCACCGCAGAAATCGAAATTTTCGATATTCATAGCAGAATCATTGGGAAAATCGATATGGGCAATATTTGCTCGGGAAATCATAATATTCGATGGCAGCCAGAGGAAAATTTGCCTTCGGGAATCTATTTTATAAGTGCTATGGTCGGCGATTACAAACTGAAATCATCGGTATTGTTTATAAAATAGGTGATATAATCATTTCCAACATTTCGTAGTGATATTGGGAAAACATATCGGGTATTTCTCTCGTAGATTAAAGAAGGGAATTTGCGTTGCTCTCTTGCGAGAATATAAATTTTGGATACGACGATACGATTTTGCATAATATTTCTCTTTCCATAGCGAAGGGCGAGAAGGTGGCATTATTGGGTGCGAATGGTTCTGGGAAAACCACGCTCTCACTTATTCTTGCAGGGATTATTCATCCTCGGTCGGGAAATATTTTCTGCGATGGTATCTCGCCGTTGGATGAATCTAAAATTCTCGATTTCCGCAGGAGAATAGGTTATGTGTTCCAAAATCCGGAGGATGGTTTTGTCGCGAGCGATGTCGTTCGCGAGATTGCATTCGGTGCGGAGAATTTCGGTATTCCCGCCGATGAAATTCGCAAAAGGGTGGATGAGTTGATTAAATTTTTCGGTCTTTCGGAATATGCGACATATTCGCCGCTTGCCTTATCTGGCGGAATGAAAGCGAGATTGGCAATCGTTTCGGCATTAGCAACGAACGCAAATTATATAATACTCGATGAACCCGAAAGTTTTCTCGACTGGCGTGGAAAAAATCTTTTAATAAATTCCTTAGAAAAAATCGAAGGTAATACAGGGATATTACATATAACTCAATCGTTGGAGTTCGCCGAAAGATGCGATAAGATTTTCATTATAAAGGACAAAAGACTTCGACAAATTTCACCCGATGAAATAGAACCGTTCAAGCCTGCTGTTTCAATCGAGCCGAAAATTTCCGACAGAAAAGTTCTCGAGTTCGACAATGTATCTTTCGCATACGAGAACAGGTCTATACTGAAAGATGTGTCGTTTTCGATAAACCGCGGTGAGATTGTGGGAGTTGTCGGTGAAAGTGGCGCAGGCAAAACCACTCTCGCGATTTGCGCAGCCGGACTTGTCGATATTCCCGATGGTAAAATATCCCGAGATGGCAGAGTATCCATTTTATTTCAGTTTCCCGAAAGACAATTGTTCGCCGAGAGTGTGCTCGACGATGTTATGTTCGGTCCGAAAAATCTCGGCTGGAATAATCCCGATGACATTGCGAGGGATGCACTCGAACTCGCCCGCGTTCCTAAAAATTTGTGGAGCCGCTCTCCATTCGACCTTTCAGATGGCCAGCAGCGAAAGGTGGGAATCGCGGGGGTGCTGGCAACTCGACCCGATATTCTCATCCTCGATGAGCCATTCGCCAGCCTCGATTACGATGGTATGGATAATCTATTCGATATATTGAAAGAACTTGCCGAAAGACAGACGACCATAATAATTATCACTCATCGCACCGATTTGTTGAGATATGTCGCACCGAGAACAATCGCACTCGAAAATGGGACTCTCGCTTTCGATGGCAGAACCGCAGAGTTGCTCGGAAATAAAAGCCTGTGCGAAAGAATAGGTGTAGAAAGTATATAACGAACTTTTTTGATATTGCTATCGCCACTTTTTCTTCCATTGGGCGAGTATGTTCAGTGCATCGATTGGCGTAAGTTTTTCGATATCGAGTTCTTTCAACGCGATGACTAACGGGTGATATTCGGGGTCGAAAAGCGACACCTGAAAACCATCGACCCGCTCGGTCTTTCCTTTTCTACCACCGAGTCTGTGAATCGATTTGTCGGGCATATCTCCCGATTCGAGAATTTCTAAAATCTCGCGGGCACGCTCTATGACGGAATCGGGAACTCCTGCAAGTTTTGCGACTTGAATTCCGTATGAATCGTCGCAGCCGCCAGGAATGATTTTATGAAGGAATATAATTTTGCCCTCCGTTTCGCGAACTGCTACCTGAAAATTCCGCACCCGTGGAAGATAGGATGCCAGTTGAGTCAATTCGTGATAGTGCGTTGCGAAAATCGTTTTCGCTCGGTGCTTTTGGACATCGTGAAGAAACTCTGCGACAGCCCACGCGATAGATAAGCCATCGAAAGTGCTTGTGCCTCTGCCGATTTCATCCAAAAGGACGAGAGAGTTATCGGTGGCGTTCCGCAGGATGTTCGCTGTTTCGAGCATCTCGACGAGAAATGTCGATTGCCCACGAGCGATATAATCGGTCGCACCGACACGGGTAAAAATTCTATCCACAGGCGAAATCTCGGCGGATTCAGCAGGGACGAAACTGCCCATTTGAGCCATCAGAACAATAAGACCATTCTGGCGGAGATATGTAGATTTGCCCGCCATATTGGGTCCTGTCAAAATTATCACCCGCGAATCCGAATCGAGATGTAAATCGTTCGGAACGAATGCGGGTCTGCCGAAAATATCCTCCAATACGGGATGTCTTCCGCCTATAATATCTATCGCACCGCTGTCGGTGATTTTCGGACGAATGTATCGTTTTTTTATCGCTATGTGTGCGAAATTTGCTAAAACATCGAGTCTCGCCACAGCCGATGCCACCGCAGAAATTTTACTCGCTTCGAAGGAAAGGTCGGCTACGAATGTCAAAAAATATTCCTTCTCGATGTATTTTATTCGCTCGTCGGCGGAAATCAATTTGGTTTCGAGTTCTTTCAACTCCGGCGTGATAAATCGCTCGGCGTTGACCAATGTCTGCTTGCGGATAAAATTGGATGGCGCTCTTTTCGCCTGCGCCTTGCTGATTTCGATGTAGTAGCCGAAAACCTTATTATAGCCGATTTTCAATCTATCCATTCCAGTCGATTTGCGGAGGTTTTGTTCCATTTCGGCAAGCACCGACTTAGAGCCGTCGCGCAGTTTGCGAAGTTCATCGAGTTCGGGAATTATCCCATCCCTTATTATTCCGCCATCTGCTATCGAGTTCGGTGGCTCGGGAACTATCGTTGTTTCTATTTTATCGCGGATATCGGTCAACGGGTCGAGTTCGTTGTAGATTTTTTCCAGCAGGAATGCGTTCCATATATCGAGTTTCTTTATCTCTGCGACGATTTTCAGTGCGTTTGCCAATGCGATGAGATTTTGCGGCGTAGATTTTTGATTGCCGAGTTTCCCCGCTATTCGTTCCAAATCGCCGATGCCTGCGAGCATTTCTCTCAGTTTGCTCAATTGTGTTCCCGACTCGATTAAATTCTGCACCGATTCGAGACGCTGACGAATGGCGATAGGTTTCAGCAAAGGCGACAAAATCCATTTCCGCAGAAGTCTTTCGCCCATCGGGGTTTTCGTCTCATCCATAGACCAGAGCAATGTATTTTGCTTTTTGCTATCGGCGATGGATGATACCAGTTCGAGATTTCTGACAGTAGATTCATCCAGCGTCATAACATCGTCCTTGCGGTTGCGGACGAGGGTGCGAATGTGGTGAAGTCCACCTTTTTTCAACTGCCTGAGATATTCGAGAACCGCTCCTGCAACTCGAATTTCGCCGTCGGAAAAATCGCCGAGTCCCTCGACAGACGATATTTCAAAATGTTCCATAATGCTTTTGCGAGCTCTATCGAGAGAAAAGTTCCACCTCTCGAAAAAGGAAATTCTCGTGTCGGGATATCTTTTCTTTATCTCATCGACGAACAGTTGCGGGAAATCGTCGGGAACTAAAAATTCATCGGGTGAAATTGTTCCGATTTCATCCCAGATGTATTTTCTATCGACTTTCTGCGTGAAAAATTCGCCGGCGAGAACATCGATTGCACAGATGTAGAAAATCTCGTCATCGAATATTGTGGCGAGAAGATATTTGTTTCTGTTGGAATCGAGTCCCGTTTCGACAGTGATTGTCCCCGGTGTCATTACCTCGATAACATCTCGCTCGACGAGTTTTTTTGCGAATTTCGGGTCCTCCACCTGCTCGCAGATAGCGACCTTGAAACCCGCACGGAGCAATTTTGCCAGATACTTCTCGGCGGCGTGATGAGGAACACCGGCAAGTGGAGTGCGTTCATCCAAACCGTGATTGCGAGATGTCAATGTAATTCCCAGAACCTCCGATGCGATTTTAGCATCTTCATCGAACATCTCGAAGAAATCACCCATCCGAAAAAATAGTATGGAATCGGGATATTTTGCCTTGATGGCGTAGTATTGGTCCATCAATGGCGTATTCTTTTTATTGTTTTTGCCCATATTATAATTCTAATCGGCAAAAAAATTTAGTCAAGCGATTGCTTTTATGATGAGTGGTTCGAGATGGAATGTTGCCGTAGATTTCACCTTTCAAGCGATTAAGACGATTTTTGACTTACTTTTTTTATGCAGCTTGTTCCAATGTATCGATTTTCTCCTTCATTTCGAGAATTTTTCGAGATATATATCTTTGAATGGTTCTGTTTTCGAGAAGTCCAACGACTGTGTTATCATCAGAGACAATCGGTAGATACTCGAGATGGTGTTGTTTCATAATTTCTAATGCGTCGAGCATCGGAGTTTTAGGCGATGCTGATGCGATAACAGGTTCCATCAAATCGTTTGCTAACAGGAAATCGCTTAAATCTGATACCGAAAAGGCATCTTTCAAATTCTCTATCGTAATTATTCCGATTAGTTTTTTATTTTTGTCGACAACGGGATAATAAAGATTATCGGTTTCGCCGAAAATTTCCAAAATATTTGCCAGATGCATATTTTGATATATTATAGGAACATCCTTTTGCATAATATCTTCTGCTTTACTTTTAATTATAATATCATCTTCGGTGATATTCAATCCGACCTCACCAGCTTTGGTTACCGCAATTTTTACGAATGGTGGACCCAATATTTCGACTATGAATGTGATGGCGGTGACAACTATGATTATTGTATTTCCCATTGGTTCACCGAACTTTTGTCCCGCTAGTATCGAAAGTCCGATAGCTACACCTGCTTGACTGAATAGACATAGAGGTAAATATTTTTGAACAGATTTTGGAGCACCCGATATTTTTGCTCCGATATATGCTCCTGACATTTTTCCGACAGTTCTCCCTATGAGATATAAAATTCCAATGATAATTATCGAATAATTTAAATGTGCGATGTTCAATTTTGCACCCACGAGAACAAAAAATAGCACATAAATCGGCGGAGCAAATTTTTCGGTGAGGTTAAATACCTGTTGGCTTTTGCGGGGGATATAATTGGTCACTGTCACACCGAGAACCATCGCTGCGATAAGCATATCGGCATTGGTAACCAGTGAAAGTCCCAACACGAAAAGCACCGTCCCAATTGAAAATGCTAAAATTTTATCTGGGTCATCATATCTTTTGATTATTATGTTCAGTATGAGTCCAGAGACGATGCCGATTATGAACGCGAGGATAATTTCATACAGTGGAGTAAATATGATGGAAAGTAATCCTGGTTCTTTTTCACCCAAAATAGTTCCTGCGACTGCAGCCGCAATGGAGAACAACAGTAATGCAAGACCATCATCCAATGCCACGATACCTAAAACAATTCTCGTAAGTGGTCCTCGTGTTCTATACTCCCACAGAACGCTTGTTGTAGCGGCAGGTGCGGTAGCCGAGGCAATCGCACCGAGCAATAGACCTAATGCTAATCCATTTGTAAAATTACCGAAAATGAATATGCCAGCAATAGCGATAAATAGAGCAACAGCAACAAATGCTCCGATACCTTCGGATAAAAGAATCAGCATAAATTGTTTTCCATATTTGGTTATAACTTCTTTTTTTAGTTCACCGCCTATCATAAATCCGATGAGACCGAGTGCAAAATAGTTGAGAGGTTTTAGAGAATGTATTGTGTCTATGGTAATTAATTTCAATCCGGATTGCCCTATTAGAATTCCGATTGTGATATACCCAACAACCTTTGGTATGTGTAGTTTCTGGAAAATTCGCCCGCCTATAGTTCCACCCAAAAGCGCTATCCCGAGAAGAAACAGAATGTTCAAATGGTGAACAGAAATATTTCCTAAAACCGAATTTAAAATCTCAGTCATCATATATTCTCTGATTATTGTATGGTCTAACTAAACGAATTTTTACGAATTTAATTTATTTTTATATTTTTCCAAATAAAAATTTTTATATTTTTCCAAAAAAAATACGAGACAAAATTAATACTTAAAAATTTTAATTTTGTTCTTGATTTAAATCGATGTAAAATTATAAATATAAATATGCATATCTTAATGAGAAAGATTTTACCGATTTTTCTTTTATCAGTCGCGATTATAGTGCAGGGACAGGATTGGACAAGCACAGGCGGGGTAGATACGGTTTTTATCAAAATAAGTGTTAGGATGATTGGTGCATCCTGGTTTTTGGATACGCTCGACGATGGTTGGGACGATAATTCATCTACCGATTCCACCTGGCATTTCGATTCGGGTTCATCGTATGATTCCTTTTATGTTAACGCTGGGAAAGTCGACCCTTGTTCTCTCGCGATTCCCGCATATTGGGTAGAGAACTGGGGAGGAATAACTTTGGATATTATGGTCCGTGCAGAAGTCGGTCCTACTTGGGAAATCAATCCCGATTCTTTTACCTGTGAGGGTCTGGCAGGTTTGACTAACCAGATGGGAGTCGGTATAATAGCGATGATTGCCAATGGAATAATCGACGACTTTATGCCATCGGATATGAACTCCGATTGTATTCCACCTGTTACAGGCTCTTGGGCTGAAATCGATTCGACATCGTTTCATCCTTCATTTGGTTTTCAATATTATCCGTATCTCACTTATACTGGGACTAATCTGATAGCGGAAGACCCTTTACCTGGCTCGTTCGAGGACGGCACATATAGACGCGACAATGACCAGATGGAAATATATTTCTATATAACACCGCCGACTGTTTCATCGGCGACAACTCCGCAGGTTATTAATTTCTGGATTAAGGCGAAAATAAGTGATTGACTAACAAAAGATAAATAGTTTTATTTGACTATGTTTTTAAATTAAGGTATCTTAAAATCAAAAGGGGAGTGAAAAATGAGAAGCTTAATCACGGTAGTTTTCATTATTTTTCTTTCATCGCTGGTTTTCGGTGCATCGGTTGGTCTTGTGCCCGCATTGGTTAGTTTCGATTTCCTTCCACCTGGATACACATTCGATATGGCGAAGAAAACAGGCACGCCGATACTTATCCCGAACCAGAATGATTTTCCTGTAAAATATACTATTTCGTTCGAGGCGAATAAGGCACCAGGGCAACTGCTTCCGGGTTATGAAAATTTCCCCGATGTTAGTTGGTGCAAAGCGATTCCAGAAACTATTACCGTTATGGCGAACGATACTGGAAGAGTGAACCTTGTTTTTACTATCCCAAAAGATGCGAAATATCTCAATCAGTCCTGGGAACTCGGCGTTATAGTTCAGGCAAAAAAAGGTATCGAGGCGGAATCTGGCGGTGTAAAGTTCGGGATTTTCCCAAGTGTTAGAGGAAGTTATCTTATCAGCACACTGCCAGATATTAAAATAAATCCTAAGGATAAACCTACTGGAATCGTTCCGATGGCTAAATTTATTAGCCTCGATGAAGCTATCACGGGCAAAGAACTGTCGTTCAAAATTTTTAATAATGATACAACCGCTCACGACTATACAATCGAGCCGTATGAATTTCCTCATTTCGAGTGGTATGATGTTAGGTTAGCGATTCAAACTACAGGCGATAATGAACCTGGTGATACAAAATGGCTCAAAGTTTCTAAAGGATTTTTGTTCTTTAAGAAAAATGTCGTTCATATCGAGCCTGGGCAATCCGCGGAATGGACTGTTCAAGTTAAACTTCCTGATAAGAAGGAAATTCGCGAGGCGAAGGGTTTCGATTTTGTGGTAAAAGTCCTTCCCGAAGGCAAAAAAGCTCATTCGGGTATTTTCAGAATCGTGATTCAGAATAAATAATATAGAGATGCGATGTCTGACAAGGGATAGTGTTCTATTCGAAAAAGATATGCGAATATCTTTTTAACGCCATTTTTTCGCTACAAAAAAGTTTCAATATTTCGTTCGATTCATTCTCCGAATGTTGATTATGAATGGA
>CAYRNI010000013.1:24263-29355 GCA_964425665.1 uncultured bacterium | reverse complement strand
TAATCGCTCGCCGTGTATGTCTGTGCGAAAAGTAACCCCGTCAATGCGATGATGACGAAAATCGTGCCTTTCATAAATCCCTCCTTCTTGTATTTAGATTAATGAAAAGTTATTTTCCAGTGCTTCCAAAGCCCGAATAGCCTCGTTTTGTTTCTGTTAGTTCGCTCGATTCTATAAGTTCTGTTTCTGCCACAGGACAGATAACCATCTGTGCGATTCTATCTCCGTTCTCTATTGTGATAGGTTGCTCGCCGAGATTACATAGAATAACTTTGACCTCGCCGCGATAATCGGGGTCGATAGTTCCCGGGGAATTCAGCATAGTCAGTCCATATCTTGCAGACAGCCCGCTTCGAGGACGAATCTGAGCCTCGAAACCACTCGGCACCTCGATTGAAAAACCAGCAGGAACAATTGCCCGCTCGCCCGATGCGAGTTCTATTGGACTATCGAGACGGGCAAAAATATCGAAACCGACGGCACCATCGCTCATCTTTTTGGGGAACATACCGCCATCGATTCTTTTTATCCTAATTTTCATCCTTTCGAAAATAATGATAATAAAGACGATGTCAATATGAAAATCTTGGACAAAATCGAAAAGAGCGGACTTTTAATCCGCTCTATATAAGAGAATTCCTAATGTCGCTCCCATCGTTTTCATTTTATTCCTGATGTCGCCCCCATCGTTTTCATTTCATTCCTGATATTGCCACCATCGTTTTCGTTGCCCCCTCGTTTTCGTTTCATTCCTGATGTTGCCCCCATTGTTTTCGTTTCATTCCTGATGTTGCCCCCGTTGTTTTCGTCTCATTTCTGAAAATGTGCCTCGACGAATTTCGACTATGCTATGTGAAGAGAACACCATAGACCGCTCATCATTTAATCAAAAGCAATCTCTGTTCGCTTCGGGTATCGGGGGTTTTCAGGACGGCGAAATATGTTCCGCTTGGCGAATTCTCGCTGTTCCATCGCAATGTGTATTTGCCCGCGGGAACGACATCCCTTATGAGTGTTTCGACCTGTCTGCCCGAGACATCGTATATCGAGAGGTCGATTCTGGTTTTCTCCGCCAGTGAAAAAGTAATCGCCGTGGAGGAATTGAACGGGTTCGGATAGACATCGATTATCTTGTTCTGGACAGGCAAATTCGATGTTTCTTTCGCATAGGTCGTAAGTTTTTGCAATTCGTAGATATAAACGCCGGCGAGAGCATCGACGCCATATATCGTTCCATCTTTTGCATATATATGAGTCCAATATCCGCTGTTCGGAATTTCATCGACGAGTTCAACATCTGGCAGATGCGAGATGTCGAATACTTTCAGTGCACCTTCACCATCGGAGAGATAGAGAAAATCGCCATCCACGGCGAGGTCTGTTCCCCATACGGTAGTATAAGAATTTTCCAGTGTGGGTTCTTGTGGATTGCTCACATTTATAACCGCCAATCCGTTTGGACCATCGGCGGCGAGCAGATATTTGCCGACGAGTGCTATTCCATTTCCACCTTTTTGGCTGGTTTGAATCGAGCCGACGAAGTGCGGTGTGCCATCGCCCAGTTTCCAAATCTGATAACCACCGCGATAATCCGATGCGTAAAGTAAATCCTGCGAGATTACCATATCGCAGAATTGAGCCGAGCCATCCTTTATATTGTATAACTGACTGAAATTATCGGAATCGAAAATATAAATTCCTTCACTGCTGAGTGCTACCGCACAGTATTTTCCTCCGAAAACGATTTCTCCAATCGGGTCGAGTTTATCGACTTTCGCGATGGGATATTCGGCGAGCCAGCGACCATCGGAATCGAACTTCTCGATGAAAACATTATAGTCCGAACCTTCCTTAGCACCCAAAGCGTAAATTTCGCCGTTATGAGATTTTACATCCCAGAAGGTATGAAGGTATTCGCTGCCGAATTTTTTCTCTATAAGAGGATTTTCGGGCGAATTTACATCGATTAAAATTATCCCAGAAAGTCCCGCGGCAACATAGAATTTATTTCCAAGAATACACCCTCGCCGAGGGACATCCGATGTCGAAAAGCTGCCGAGTTCGGCAGGATGCTCCACATCGGAGATATCGAAAACAGAAAGTCCCTCGTAGCTATTTGCGAGGTAAATATTATCGTCCTTTAAGACGCAATCGACAGTAGGTAAATTATCCAAATTCCACAGCATAACGGGGTCTTTTCTATCTTGGAGAAGCCGATATGTGGCGAAATTTCTCATTCCGCCGGCGAAAACCACATCATCGCGAACTTTTACAACTCTCGGAGACTCGAATGGAAAGCTGAAAAGATTTTTCCCAAAAATGTTTTTTTCATCAGGCTGAGGTTCGTCGAGACGACCATAGAGAATGATATCGCGATACGCTTTAACGGCGGTGTAAATTCCCTTTTGAGTTCCGTATAGGTAAAAGTTCTGCGGGTCGGGAGTGAAGAATGCTCCGAGACCGAGTTTTCCAGCAGCGGCGAAAACTCTTTTGTTGAAATAATCGATTTTCAAAGGCGCGCCATTTAGCCCGACATAGCCTGCGATTTTTGGATTTTCGGCATCCGATACATCGACAGATGCGATAAATTTTTCGCCTGCGATATACATCGTGTTGCCATCGAGGTCCATAGATGTGAATTTAGCGAACTTGTGTTCATCGTCGCCGGTGAATTTCCCGAGAAGGCGAGGAGCATAAGGGTCGGTAATATCGTATATTTCGAGACCCTCCTTCGCCCAGAGTGAATAAAGACGGTTTCCATCGACTATTAGTGCCTGAATTCTGCTCGAATGACCCTCGATTGTGTTCATCAACTGCGGAAAATCCCGCTGATAGATATTATATATATTCAGCATTCCGCCGACGCCTGCATATACTACCTGCTGCGATGAATTTATAGCCTCAACAGGATTCAAATCCAATCGGGATAATCTCTCGAGTTGATACGAGTTAGCAAACGCAAGGGATAGTGTTAAAATAAGCACGAGGGAAAAAGCCTTTTTCATTTTAAACCTCCTGAAAAAGTTTTCCTTTTTGATTATTAATTATAATGATTTTTTTCTTTAAATCAAGATGAATGTATAAGAAAATTGAAAAAATTATGGGTTTCTTAAAAAGCGATTTGAAAGTATAAGGAATGTTTGCACAAAATATTTGTATAATTTTACGGACCAAAAATAGTTTCGCAGCCATCTATCGTGAACGCGGAATCGAGCGTGATTGTTACATTTGCGGCATCTGTCCATATCAATCCTGATATTTCGAAAAATACCGAATCGCAATCTGGTTCATCGTAGCAGAGATAAGATATATACGAACTCGCACTGGATAATGGATATGGTGGATTCACGCCATCATTAATCGTAAAATAGACCGCATTGGTGTCGATAGTCGTGGAATCTGTCCACAGGACGATTTGCATAACTTGGTCAGCGCAGGAAGTATAAGAACCGCAAGGCGTAGGACAAATCCATTGGGCTTGAATCGTTTCGCACTCGCAGGGAATAGTATATACTTTCACCCAAACGGAATCTATAAGTGGTGATAAATCTATCGTGTCGCCAGAACGGTAGATTTGGATTCTGTATTGAGCCCAGAGTGTATCCACGGGGGTGTGAATTCTATCTATCTCGATTCCCGATGAACTCTCGTGAAATGGCGATGATGATGGAGCACACCACGATGCTATTTGGCAATCTGATAGTGTTGCTCCTATTCTCCCTGAAACACCTATCGTATATTCTGGTATTTCACAGCCCTCCCAGAAAAGAGAACACACTACACAAGTATCTATTGGCAGTGGTATCCCAAGAATTGCTGAATAGAGCGAACCAGCTGTCATGAAGGTGAACATTTCATTCTCATATATACGCAATCCCTGGTCACCTGCATGGTTGTCGAAGGTAATTAATAAATCTATATCGGCATCGCCGGAACATTCTCCTCTGTCCATATTATATGGATAAACCCAATGTGATGCGAAATGTGTGTTAACGCCTGTTCCGGGGACATTATCTATTGCATAAAGAGTAAAATCGGTGTATCCTGAACCCGTTCTGCGATAATACCCCGCGCTATCGCAAGTTCCAACAATATCTGCCATTCCATCGTTGTCCATATCGAACATAATTGCTCCATCGCCATACGAACTGTTGGGGTCGTTCACCAGGAAATGATACGAGAACACATCGCCGGGGTCGCTTTGAACAAGGAAAAAATATCCTATATCATCACACCCAAAAATAGAAGCGCAATCGTTATCTGCTACCGCTACAACGAGATCTTCGTCGCCATCTTCATCGAAATCGTTGTTCCACAGTCCATCATGTCCCATATTAGTGGAAGCAGCATCTATGACATCGGCATATACCGTTGTGAAAGTGCGTATAGGGTTTTGTATGGCGATAATTAGCGAATCCACCGTAAAACCAAATAAATCGCTATAACTGTTTTCATACGCGATATCGAGCAGTCCATCTGCGGGGTCGGGGTCGAAAAATATCGCCCGCCAGTATTGGCCATCTCCACTGTGAGAGGAGATAACTTGCATTGTAAAAGATGTGCCTCCGCCATCGTTCCAGTATATCGTGGTATAGGTATTGGTAGAGAAAAGTCCTTGCTCGACCTCGGTCATCAAAACATCGACTTGCCCATCTCCATCCGCATCAGCAACATCGTAATACCAGGGCTGATAAGTAATTCCTACACCGACTGTATATATATCATGCTGGATCCACCCACCACCTGTTCCATTATTTTCAAACCAATACAATCCAGAGCCATCGCCTGCAACAACATCGATATCGCCATCATTATCGATATCGGCTGGAAATGCTCCCGCAACAGTTGTTACAGGAGAATAAGTATAGATATCGTGCCGAGTGTAAGCCCATCCAGTCGCGGGTCCTTCATACCAAACAACTCTTGCAGTTGCAGCATCGGCATCGTCGGATAAATTTGCTACAATATCCGGTATATCATCGTCATTTATAAGAGCAGGTCGCACGCACCAGTTGAATGTGCCGATTTCTGGGGAGTTATCTATCGTGTGTGAAATCCAATTCGCGTAGTCATAACTTGCAGGGTCGGCGAG
>CAYRNI010000013.1:14866-24163 GCA_964425665.1 uncultured bacterium | reverse complement strand
TTCTCCATATAGAACTCGATTACAACGCGACGATTTATGGTTCTGCCCTCGGGAAGTTTATCCTCGCCGATTTTCTTCTTTTCGAGATTGCCATTTTGCCATTTGGTTATGACATAAGGTTTTGTATCGGCATAACCTTTATATGTCAAAGTCGTATTGTGCTCTCTCAGCCATTTGTCGAGCTGGCTCTCGCTAGATAAACCGAGCAAATATATTAGATATTGTCGCAAATTCTCGTATTCTTTTTGCGCACGGAAAATCGACAATTCCCTGTTTCTAAACTGCATACCGATAACATCGGTATGACCACCGACCTCGGCGACAAGCGATTTCTTTGGTTCGAGTGCTTTCTCGATGAACTTTCGAGCGATATACTCCACGCGCGACTCTAAGAATTTCGACTCCGATGTCTTCTCATCGAAAACGAACTGAACGATAATCAATGTCTCGATTTCCTGCTGACGCTTCTTGACATTGACAGAAATAGGCTCGGATTTCGTCGTGAATCGCTGCCCCAATCTATCTTTGATATCGAGCTTCACATAGTATTTCGTCTTCGGATTGATTAGATTACCATTCTCATCGCGCCAGTCCCAAGGAACACCCGAGGGAATACTTCCAGAACCTTTTGCCAAAGTTCTAAATGTCTTACCATTTTCATCTACGATGGACACTTTGTAACTATCGACGCCAGCTTCCACATGCGATGTTATCTTCACGAAATTGGTCTGGTCTTGTTGGAGTTCGTAGTCCTTTGCAGCCCATTTACCTTCCATAGGTCGGAAAATCAAACTCTCGCCGGAAATCGCGATTTTTGCCTTGCCTCTATCTGCATAAGTATCGGTGTTTCCACGGATGAATATTCTTCTCGAATATTTTTTCACGAAATCTTCGCCGAGTATCGAGCCGAGTGCTTTTTTAATATTATACGCTCTGTCGAACGACAGTTTAACAGGATTTTTTTCTCCCTCTGAAACGAAACCCTCGATAAGAAAAATAACCTCCGAATTGCGTTTCATAACATTATGGATTTTATCGGCTTCCTTGCGAAGTGTTTCCAATGCTCCTTTTGCCAATTTTGATGAGTTCTTATCGAAAAATACGATAGGTTGCCAATCCTGAAATCCCTCGACATAAGTTTTCAGTTCTACTCGGCGGTTTTCAGCCTCGGCGAGTGGTCTATCCTTCGGCAGATGGTCAATGCTTTTTCCCGAACGGCGGAACGATGGGTCGTATGTTTTTATGTCCGCGAGATGTATTTGATTTCGAGCCTGAGGGTTTTTTGACAGAAGCACAGAACGAACCGCTTTCGCCCTATTTTGAGCGAGTTTCTCGCCAAATTCTGGAATATCACCATCAGATTCGGGATTGTAATAACCATAAAGTTTTATATGGATATCAGGATTCTCTGTAAGTCTATGAGAAATTACATCGAGAATATGATGGAATCGCTCGTCCACTCTCGAAGCCATCGGGTCGAAGAAAACGACAGGGACAATCGGTTCTTCCTCTCGCACAAGAGTAACCTGAGAAATCTCTAAGCTGTTCTCCACAGGGGAGACGGTGCCTTCGGGAAGCGGGAATACGCTGAATTCGACAAATCCTGTGTTATTACCCTCGTCGATTTCATTTATGGAGCCGTGGAGTTTTGGGATGGAGATACCATCATCATCGACCGATGCGAAGAATTGGTAATGCCCCTTTGTAGAGGCTGTCCAATCCCATTCGAGTTCTTTGCTCTCTCCGGGCTGAAGTTTCTCCTCGACTGTTTTCACAGGGGCAGCGAGAACCCATCCTTGCGTTGGGTCCTCGTAATATAGAGAAACTTTATATTTATTCACAGGTCTTTCGCCGAGGTTTTCAACGACGGCTTTGATGGTTATAGGTTCGCCGATAATCGCATTCTGCGGATACACGCTCATTTTCGATGTCCTGATAGCCAGGTCGAACAGAGGCTTCGCCGGAGGAAGAAAGCGAAGTGTCGCAGAGAGTTTATGACTTGTCGCTCCCGTGAGACGAATGTCCGAAAGCGGATAGACGAAAGCGTAATCTATTTGCAAATCCAATGTCTTTCTCGAACGGTATGTGAAACCAAAAGCAAATTCCTCCGGATTATAACCAGTCCTGAATGCGATATTTTTACCTTTAAGCCAATATTCTACTCCGAGATGAGGGCGTATTATCGATTTACCGTTGACCTTGTCGTTTAGGTAGCGGATGTCGAACGCTGGTAGTATGTGGTCTTTTATCCAATAGGATGCACCCACTCGGATACTCATCGGCACTGAACCCTCAGAACCGATTCCCTGGAAAGACATATCGGGTTGAGTTAAATTTGCAGCCATAAGTCCGATAGATAGTTTTTGATTAGGACGATACATCGCACCGACATCCGCGGTGAAACCCATTTTATTCCAACCATAATCTCGGAAAAATGGGTCATCCAATGGATTTACGATTCCGTGTTCATCGTCGCCAGGCTGAGGAGTGTAGGAGATGTTAGACCTCACGACTTCGTTTCTTAGAATTTTCGCATTGAAACCCAGCGAGAAATTTCTCCCGATTTTATGTCCGTAGCTGAGTGCCACGCGGGTCTCCCACCATCTCTCACTGAAAAGTTGAGCGACAGAAATACCAGCGGAACCCAATTTGTCCCAATGATGAATATAGGAGAGAAATCCCTGCCCGATGGCATCGTTGTCTATGCCCCAATATAAGCGGGAGAACATTCCTGTAAGTGTCCGTTCCTTAAAAAATTCCATTCCAGAAGGATTCCACAGTGAAGCATAACCATCGTTGGCTATCGAGACATAAGTTCTGCCCATACCGAGTGGTCGGGCACCATACTCGTCCTCGATGTTCATTGCCAAAAGGCTTGCAGCAAAAATTAATAAAAATCCCAAAACAAGATAGCGATGCATATTACCCTCCAAATTTATTTATTATCTCAAATATAAATATATAGTATTATAAATCTGAATTGCAAGTAGTTTTTTAAAAATTTTCTGCATTTTTTAGATAATTTTATAATTAAGCACTTTGCAAAATATAATAATGGTGAGAGATTTTTCAAATTATTTTTTTAGTAATTCGATAATTTCGTTTTCGATGTGGATGCTATATTGGAAAAATCTATCGAGCAGTAATGGTGGATGTCTTTGAATCAAAATATGGAAATCGGTCCGAATGATAATCTCGCCGATAGTGCGAGCACGATTGCTATAAGCCACTCGAATACGGGCAAGGGAACATTTTCTTCATTTAGTAATAATAATCCTCGTATTACAATAGGGATGATGATACCAGCCAGAAGCAGCCAGATGGATGATGATAGAAGTCCGAGGAACAAAAGAGCTCTTTCTATGATGGCGAATCGGGGGAATGGCTCGCGATAAACGGTTACTTCCTCGACTTTTTTAATCAGGCATTTGATTTGAAAAACCAATATCGGTCCGCCCCAGATTGCGAATATTGCGAGAGCGAACTCGAAATATGGGACAGGATTCCCATAGGAATATTCCCATGCGTAAATCGATGTGAACAGCAGAGTGAAACCTAAATGAGCCGATTGGTCCATTATGAAAAGGATGAAACTGGATTTTCCATCGACATTTTTCACCAGCGATTTTAAGTAATCCACTAAGAAATGGCTTGCCGTGATAACGATTGGCAAAGTCCAAAGAATCGGTCTATATAAAGCCAATGGGAAAATCACGACTGTCGTCGTCAGAAGCACCAATGCAGTATGAATAAGCAAGCCCCGTATTTTGCCCTTCCGAGTGACAATAGCAGGGGTTTGAAGCGGAAAATCGGCGAATAGATGTGCCGCATATAATCTCCAAAAAAGTGCCCACATATTAACTTTCGTGTTTTAGAACCCAAACTCTGACCTTCGTTTCCACATCGGGGTGCAGTTTGATACCGACATTGTAGACGCCGAGACTCTCGATGGGTTCATCGAGAATAATCTGTTTCCTGTCGATGTCGAAGCCTTGTTTTTTGAGTGCCTCAGAAATCTGCCCAGGGGTCACCGAACCGAACAATTTATCCTCATCATCGACCTCTACGATGATATCTACCGACACTCTCGAAAGTTTTTCCGCAATCGTCATAAGTTTTTCCTTGTGTCGCTGTTCGATAGACATCTGTCGCTTTTTGATACCCTCGACCCGCTTCAGATTACCCTTCGTGGCTTCTATCGCAAGTTTTCGAGGAAATAGATAATTACGGGCATAGCCATCTTTGACGACGACTATATCCCCAGCATCGCCGAGCTTCGGATTGGGTTGTGTCAATATAACTTTCATTATGATTACCTCATCTGTATGTATATACTACATATGGGATAAGCGCGAGAAATCGAGCGCGTTTGATTTCTTTTGCGAGTCTGCGCTGATGTTTCGCACAAACACCCGTGTTCTTCCGGGGAACTATTTTACCTCTATCATTTACATAACGCCTCAATAAATCGATGTTTTTGTAATCGATATCTATATTCGGATTGGCACAAAATGGACATTGACGATGCCTTCTATGTTCTTGCTTTTTTTTGCGATTTTTCCTATTGCTCTGTTTTTTCTTTTCCATTATTCTACTCCTTCCTCTTCCCTTTGTTTTTCATTATTTTCATCGGATTGTTCTTCTTCTTGAAATTCTTCTGCCTTCTCATCCGTTCTTTCCCGAGGTTCTTCTATTCCCTCGCTTTCTGATGGTTCTTCTGAAACTGCCTCCGGAACATTTTCGGGTTTCTCTTCTTCCACAGGTTCTTCCGCCTTATTTTCCGACGGAATATGTTCACTCGTAGTCTCGGGTGGTTTGGTGTATTCTGCTCGTGGCTTAGGTTCACTCTGAAGTTTATCGAGATACGATGCCGACCGAGAGTTCCCCGCGATTATCATATGACGAAGAACCTTCTCGTTCATCTTTAATGTGTGTGAAAGTTCGACTGGAACATCTGTTTTCGCCTTGAAAAGATAATAGACATAGTAGCCTGAACTTCGCTTTTTAATCGGATATTTAAATTCTTTTAATCCCCAATCTGCTCTACCGATAAACTCCGTCGAATGTTTCTCGATAAGCGATTGCACAACATCGAACTCGCGATTGATTTCTGTCTCGTCTCCTCGACTGTCGAAAATTACCATCAGTTCATAAATTTGCTCTTTTGCCATATTCTCTCCTCGTTTTCTATTTTTTATAAACAAACATTTTAATTTAATCGGAGTATAACGCAAGTGTTTTTTAAAAAATTTTAATTTATTCTTGTAAAATATTCATTTTCGGTGTAATTTCGATAAATTTACTAAGGAGGGTAAATGGCAAAAGGCAACAAGATAATGAATGAAATCGTAGCGTTGAGCAAACGGAGAGGTTTCATATTCCAATCCAGCGAGATTTACGGCGGCATAAACGCCCTGTGGGATATGGGACCACTCGGTGTGGAGATGAAGAAGAATATAAAAAACTTCTGGTGGAAATACACAGTTCAGATGCGTTCCGATGTCGAGGGACTCGATTCGTCGATTCTTATGCACCCGAAAATCTGGGAGGCATCGGGGCATATCGAAAATTTCACCGACCCGCTGGTGGAATGCAGAAATTGCCACAAACGATTCCGCGCAGACGAGATAAAGGGCAATCATTGTCCCAATTGTGGCTCCGACCAGTTGACCGAACCCAAAATGTTCAACCTTATGTTCAAGACATTTATAGGACCTGTGGAGTCGGCGGAGAATACGATATATCTTCGACCTGAGACCGCTCAGGGAATCTATATAAACTATCAGAATGTTATGGTTACTACTCGTCAGAAAATTCCGTTCGGGATTGCTCAAATCGGCAAGGCATTCCGCAACGAAATTTCACCGGGTAATTTTATTTTCCGCTCGCGAGAGTTCGAGCAGATGGAGATGCAATATTTCGTTCACCCGGACGAGGCTAATAGATGGTTCGAATACTGGCGAAAAATGCGGTGGCAGTGGTATCTTCAATTGGGTATAGATGAAGGGAAAATCCATTGGCATCAGCACGGCGAAAACGAATTGGCTCACTATGCCCGCGATGCTTACGATATCGAGTTCGATTTTCCCTTCGGGCGGAAGGAACTCGAAGGCGTCCATAATCGTGGCGATTTCGACCTTTCGAGGCATCAGCAATATTCTGGCAAAAATCTCGAATACACCGATAAGGTCACAGGCGAAAAATTTATTCCGTTCATCATAGAGACATCGGGCGGAGTGGACAGATGTATGCTGGCTATATTGTGCGATGCCTACACGGTGGAGCCCGAGCAGAAAGATTCCAACAAGATGCGCACAGTTCTGAAAATGCACCCGAGAATTTCGCCGATTAAGGTCGGAGTGTTCCCTCTCGTGAAAAAGGACGGTATGCCCGAGATTGCCAAAGAAATCGCTAGCGAACTAAGAAAGAGATTTACTGTATTTTACGACGAGAAGGATTCTATCGGAAGGCGGTATCGTCGGCAGGATGAGGCGGGAACTCCGTTTTGCGTTACTGTCGATGGACAGACCTTAAAAGATAATACGGTAACGATTCGCGAGCGGGATACATTGATTCAGGTTCGTGTGAAAATCGATGAAATCGCACCGATGATAGATAAATATATCGAGAATTGGGAACGGGATAAAGGAATCGAATAAATTTGATTATCAAATAAACCGACTAAATATTTTGCTATTCTGCGGTGGTATATTTATCTTTTTACTATGAATTTACCACAGAAATTTATCGACAAGATTTTGCAAGTCGTCGATTCGGATAGTTTCTTTCTCGATGATGAAATTCTGGAAAGATATAGCAGAGATGAAACTCCAGAACTTTTCGCATTCCCCGATGCTGTTGTCATCCCTGAAAATTCTGCTCAGGTGGAAAAGATTGTTAGACTTTGCTACGAATATAAAATTCCTATAACGCCCCGCGGAGCTGGAACCGGTGTCGCGGGCGGCTCTGTGCCTGTTGCAGGTGGCATCGTTATGTCTCTGGAAAAATTGAACAGGATTATAGACATCGACAGGGAAAATCTCGTCGCAATCGTTCAGCCAGGAGTAATAACTGGCAATGTTCGTCGTGCTGTTGCCGAGGAGAATCTCTATTATCCGCCCGACCCTGCCAGTGTGGATTCCTGTTCGCTCGGTGGAAATGTCGCGACATCGGCGGGCGGAATGACCGCATTCAAATACGGCACTACGAAGAAATTCATTCAAGGAGTCGAAATAGTTTTTCCACCGGGGAAAAAAGTCAAACTCGGCGGGAAAATGATTAAAGATGTCGCAGGATACGATTTGCTCGGGATTTTATGCGGCAGCGAGGGAACACTCGGTATTTTCACGGAGATAATGGTCAGACTCGTGCCTCTGCCGAAAATTTCTGTGGATTTACTCGCCGGGTTCGATTCTGTGGACGATGCGATAAGGGCGGGGCTTTCGATTGTTCCCGAAACGGGTATGCAACCCGCCGCGATGGAATTCATCGAGAGGGAAATAGTGGAAATCGAGGAGAAATTTCTGGAGAGGAAAATGCCACTGTCGAATGCGGATGCTCAACTCATCGTCTCTGTGGATGGTTTCGATGAAAGCACTGTGGAGAAGCAATATTTTCGCATAGGCGAGCATTTGCTTTCAAAAGGGGCAATGGATGTGCTTGTGGCGAAGAACAGGTTTAATTCCGAACTGTTATGGAAAGCTCGCAGGTCGATTCGAGAGGCATTGAGACACCGTTCGCCCGATATTGTAGCGGAGGACCTCGCTGTTCCACCGAGCAGAACCCCCGAATTGCTTCTCGGTGCTAAAAAAATCGGCGAAAAGTATAACGCGACAATCGTCGGTTTTGGACATATCGGAGATGGTAATCTTCACATAGACCTCCTCCGAGACGATATGCCCGATAAACAGTGGACGATGGTGAAAGATAAAATCATTCCCGAACTTTTGGAACTCGCAGTGGAACTCGATGGAACGATTACCGGCGAACACGGTATCGGCTATATCAAACGGAAATATCTTCGCATAGGGCATAACGATTTCATATTGAATAAAATGTATTCTATAAAATCGTCCATCGACCCGATGAATTTGATGAACCCACAGAAAATATTTCCATAACATCTTATTTACATCACGGCATAACTTGACTTTATAAATATATCTTATTATATTATAAAAAGTATACTTTGGAGGTAAATTTTATGCGTAAAATAATTTATCTTTTACTTATAATTCCTATCTTATGTTTTGCGATTCCACCCGGTCCTGTGGCTAATATGTTCGTGCCGAAGGATAGCAGTTGGGCAGGATGCGAATACCAGCGGATTAAGATAGCGATTACCGATGATAACGACGATGAGGTCGATACGACGACGATTCAGTTGCGTGTGAACGGCACACTTTATCTCTGGGGTGATTCTCATCTCTCTTGGTCTGATGATTCGGTATTGACATTCACTCCTACAACATCTTTTACAGCGAGAGAGACTGTTAATGTAGTTCTCGAGCAGGCGAACACAAACGATGGTCTTCCACTACAAGCGGGTTCGTATTCCTGGGAGTTCTATATGGACTTCGACTACCCGTTTTTTCTGCCCGAGACGAGATATCCTCCGCCAGGGACAACTTTTTGTGCCGATATCGGAAGTATCGCCGTCAAGGTTATGGATACGACATCGGGAATCCCGTATGATGGTTTATGTATGTGTGTAAATGCCAACCATTACAATTGTTCTTCCAACCGTTCCGATGGTTACTGCTGGCAGCCATCTTTGGATACCGAATTCGTCTATACCGATTCCATCTTTTATATCAAATGGGATTATTTTACCTCGTTCGACGATGAGGATTCGATTACCGCCTGTCTGCGCAAAGCCGTCGATTATGTTCAAAACGATTATGCCGATAGTGAAGTTTGCGGTCCTCATTGGTTCGATACCACAGATGTTCAGCAGTGCTGGACATTTATAAAAGATTGTATCGGACCGAGGGCATACTTGATTTTCCCTGGAATCGGGGATACTACCGCCTGCGATTCGATTGTCATAGGTTTCATAGATTATTCTGGTGTGGATACGATGCTCGTGAAGATGAGTATCACAGGGATTTTCCCGTATCCGCAGGTAAATATCTCATCCGATTTCAATGCTTCTGCCGATGGCGATACCGCCTATTTCATAGGGACTCTCGGCGAGGGAAATATAAATATGAGACTTATGCAGGTGCGCGATAATGCGGGGAATATCGCTACGACAACTTCGTTCCCTATATGGAGCATTTATGTGGATAAATCGGC
>CAYRNI010000013.1:0-14766 GCA_964425665.1 uncultured bacterium | reverse complement strand
TTAACAACACCATTCTGCTGGAGTTTCACAATCGACCAGGGAGGACCCAACGCGGAACTTATTTCCCCGCCGGAGAGTATTTATACCGCTTGTGCCGACCAAAATATTATTCTACACATCTGGGACCAAAGCGGAGTGAATCCCCAATCCATCGTGCTTGTGGTCGAAGGAACAACCTACGACTCCCTCGAAAATATGATATGTTCTAATGACACATTGATTTTCACTCCGTCATCGAACTGGACGAATGGTCAAGAGGTGAACTGGTCGCTGACAGCAGCGGAGGATATGATAGGTAATCCCCTTTCGGGAACAATTTCTGGGAATTTTTATGTCGATTTGCAACCGCCTTTTATAAGCAATCTTCAGCCGTTTGCGGGAACTCGATTCGGTCCATCGTATCTCACAGTTATCTGGACGCTTATCGACCCTGGAGCAGGTGTCGACCCGAGCACCGCCACAGTGAGTGTTCAGGGGACCAATTATCCATATCCGGGTGGTTTTGTTTGGGACGGTTCAGATTTGAGTTTCGACCTCGCTTTTACGAGTCTATCCTTTTCTGATGGTGAAACTGTGCAGGTCTGTCTGCACATTGGAGATTCTATTTCGACGCAGTTTTGCGGACCGAACTGGCGTGATAGCTGCACATATTTCGTCGCCGACCTCGCCGGTCCTACCGCCGATTTGGTCTATCCGCCAGAATCGACTATAACCGCTTGCACGAGTGGCGCAATAAAAATATATACGAACGATATCGATGGTATCGACCAGAGCTCTGTTCAACTGAATATCGATGGTGTCGCATATTATAATACTTCTCCCGAAATTTCGTGGTCGGGGGATACGATTATCTTTACACCATCGACGCCTTTCGCCCACGGGGATACGGTAAATGTGAGTCTGGTCGTTCTTTCGGATACACTCGGCAACAACATTCCCGCCTCGTTCGATTGGGTATTTTACATCGATTCCGAAGCACCTGTTTTGGCATCATACAATCCGCCGAACGATGGCGAGGTATCCAGCACATCGCCGACGATTAGATTCTGGCTCACCGATGCTCCCGCAGGAGTGGATACAACCACGATTACTATACGAATCGATGGAACGGAATATCATATCGGCGACCCAGGATGCACCTGGTCCGGTGGGCAGGTTGTTTTCGATTGTGCAGGAGCGGGCTTGTCATATGGCGATGGAGATACTGTCGATGTTTGCTTCGTCTCTGCATCGGATATGGTAAGTTCGTCCTTCTGTGGACCGAATACTACTAACCCCGATTCCTGCTGGTTTTTCAGAATCGACCTTTCGGGTCCGACCACAGATTTGATTTTACCGCTGGATGGTTCATACACTTCTTGCGCTAATCAAGAAATATGGGTCTACCTTTACGATGACCAAGGGATATTTCCCGAAAGCACGGCTATTCGTGTGAATGACGACACGCTTTGTGCTTGGCTCGGAGAACTGACAACTGTCGGCGATACAGCGATATATTCGCCTTCCACACCGTTTACCGATGGTGAAATCGTCAATGTTCAGGTGGTTCACGCGACGGATTCACTCGGGAATACTATGACCGGCGGTGATATATGGACATTTGTAGTCGATTTGACTCCACCCGTCTGGATTTCTACCGACCCGCCGCCTGCATCGTTTATTCCATCTGGCTCTCCGACCATTTCGATAGCGTTTGTCGATTCGGTTTCAGGAGTAAATCCGACGAGTCTGAATATCAGTATAGAAGGAAATCCTTATGTGGGTATGCTACCCGGAATCAATTGGCTCGACCCTGCTTTTGAAATCGACCTCGCTATGTTGGGATACTCTTTCGGCGACGGCGACACAATCGATTTTTGCTTCGATACTCTCGGCGACCTCGCAGCATACTGTGGTTCTAACAACCTCGCTCCCGATAGTTGTTGGCAGTATTTTGTAGACCTCACAGGACCCAGTGCGAATATCATATACCCCGAAGATAGCGCATTTTTTGGATGTTCATCTGGAACGCTGCTCGTTATGCTTTCCGATAATTTCGGCATCGTAGAATCGACCGTTACGCTCAATGTCTCTGGTGTGCCATACACGACCGCATCATCGCAAATGTGGATAAGCAACGATACGATTTATTTCACACCATCGGCTGGCTGGACGGACGGCGATACTGTGGTCGTTCAGGTCTCTACCGCCGAGGATTTTGCAGGTAATCCGATTACATCTGGCGGTCCGTGGCAATTCTATATCGACCTGATGGGACCGCAGATAATTTCAGCGACTCCGCCGGGCGGCACTATTCTTTCGGACTCGGCGCCGACTTTGTCTGCGGATGTTCAGGATGACGGCGCGGGTGTCGATGGCGGCTCGGTAGAGGTATATGTAGATGGTTCTCCTGTGAGTTCCGGCGTTTCATATTCCAGTGGAACAATCTCTGTGGACTTTGCAGCCGCGGGACTATCGTATTCATCGGGCGATACAATCGAGGTGTGCTACCGTGCCGATGACCTCGTGCTTCCGCTCTACTGCGGACCCAACAGCGGCGATAGCTCCTGTTTCCAATATATTTTCGATACCAACGGTCCCACAGCGAGCGTTATCGAGCCGAATCCGGGAACTTATACTACTTGTTTCGACCAGAATATTCTAATTCGTCTAACAGATGATTTCGGCGTGGATAATTCGTCCATCCATCTTCGAGTTAATGGCACAGATTATGTTCTTTCCGACAGCAATTTGACATATATCGGCGATAGTTTGCTTCAGTTTTATCCGCCGGGTCCACTGCCAGAGGGCGAAAATTTTGTGACTCTTTGGGGAGTTACCGACGGTTCTGGCAATGCTCTCGCGAGCGATTCGCTGACATTCGCATTTTTCGTCGATTACACCCCGCCGTATATAACATCGACCTCGCCGCTGCCTGCGGAAATCGTATCGGACAGCGAGGTCACAATTCAGGTCGGTCTCGCAGATGATGGAGCGGGAGTTAAGGATTCCTCGATTACATTCAGGGTCAACGGTGCCGTGTTCACGATTGCCGAACCTTGTTTCCACTGGGATGGTAGTATCGCCACATTGACACTCGCGGACTGCGGCGTTCTGTTCTCGGATGGCGATACCGCTCGGGTTTGCATTCGTGCAAGCGACAATCCCGACTATTGTGCTCCCAATGTAATGGCGGATAGTTGCTGGACATTTTCGATTTCATTCGAGGGTCCCAATGTGGAAATAGTCGAACCAAACGATAGCCAGACGACCGCCTGTGACGACCAGCAAATTCTTCTCCATATAACCGATGGCAACGGTGTCGATGCGAGTTCGATTCAGATGGTTGTGAACGGAATTACCTATACGACAAGTGATGCTGAACTTTCTTTCTATAACGATACACTTCGCTTTGTGCCGTCGACGAATTGGACAGATGGCGAGACCGTTTATGTCCAACTTCTTTCTGTGAGCGACCTTGTCGGAACACCGTGTAGCAGCACGCCGTTCTCTTGGTTTTTTATTGTCGACCTTTCGCCGCCCTATGCGAGCGGTGTTCATCCTCCCGATGGAACATCGTTTTCCACAGGCGATGCTGACATCGCCGTCGCTCTGACGGATGATATTTCCGGCGTGAATCCATACACAATAAGAGTGCGAATCGGAACATATATGTTCACATATCCCGCCGGCGATATGACCTACGATGGCGATACATTGCGTTTCAGCCTTTCGGGGCTCGGTATTACTCCGCTCGATGGCGATAGTCTCGAAATCTGCGTTTTGAATACACAGGACAATCCGGATTATTGCGACCCGAACACGATGATTCCATATTGTTTCAGCTACTATTTCGACTATCGCGGTCCGCAGGTCAATCTGATGTTCCCGCCGGAATCCGTATATGTCAGCTGTATAGATTCATCTATAATGTGGACTGTTTGGGATGCCGCAGGTGTCGATAGTTCGTCGCTTCTCGCGAATATCGATGGAATGGACATAGATTTGACATCGCCATATCTTTCGCTTTCGGGGACTTATCTAATCTTCAATCCCGATACGAGTTTCAGTGAAGGCGTTATGTTCCCTGTGGAAATCGTTTCTGTCGACGATGGTGTCGGAAATAGCACGGGTCCGCTTATCTGGTGGGTGGGTTTCGATACGACTGCACCTGTTATCTCCAATCCCGACCCTGCCGATGGGGGAGTGGCATCGGTCGCGACGCCTGTTATGTCTGTCGCTATCGATGACAACGCATCGGGAGTATATCCCTACTGGGCGAGGATGATAATAAACGATACCGATACTATTCGTATGGTCGTCGGCGATATGAGTTGGGATGGTTCGCGACTTTCGGCAGATTTGAGTGATTTAGGCATATTCTTACCCGGCGGGGAGACGACAACAGTTTGTATCGACAGCGTGTTCGATAATGCCTATGCCTGCGGAAGAAACGAAAGCGAACAGTTCTGTTGGAGTTTCCGTGTGGATGAAGGCGGACCTGTGCCGATACTACTTTCACCGCCCGATGGCTCGATTTCATCCTGCGATGACGACACTATCAAAATACTCCTGCGGGATAACAATGGTGTCGATTGGGTTTCCACTTCGCTTTCTGTCGATGGTGTCGAATATCCTGCCACTGTCGCTCCCTGCTTGATACTCGACGATTCCACACTGGCATTCGTTCCGTCCACACCATTTCCCGATGGCGACACGGTGGAGATTTTCATTACCGAAACCGCCGATACGCTGGGGCATACAAGTTCGACGCTTCCGCACTGGCAAATCGTAATCGATACATCTGCACCTTATCCGTATTTGCTCGAACCGAGCGTCGGTTCGTTCATCGGCGACAGTTGGCTCTGCGTCCTTCACGATAGTATAGCGGGGATAGATACGGGGACAATCGATGTTACTGTCGATGGCGTCTCGGCGACTTATACAATCGATGTGGACAGCGTTCTATTGGATTTGAGCGGATACAGTTTCGCCGACACCGATAGCGTAGAAATCTGCATCACTGTCGATGACCTCGTGAACTGGTGTCCACCGAACGAGTTTAGTAATTGCTATCGTTATTACATCGACAGGACACCGCCGGAGGCATCGCTGCTGTCACCTTTTGCGGGAGCGATTTCTGCCTGCGATGACCAAAGTGCAGAATGGCTCATTCAGGACTATTTCGGTATAGATACTATGACGATTTGGGTCGATTACGATGGCGATACGATAGGCATCGACGACCCGAGATTGACTATTGCTGGCGATACTTTAATCTTCACTCCGACAGGTCTTTCAGATGGCGATACCGTTCGAGCGACACTTATTTCTGCATCGGATAATGCCGGAAATATCGCGAGTATCGGCTCTTCGGTTTGGTATGTTATAGATTTATCGCCGCCGATATTTGCTGGTTCTATGCCTGCGGATAGTTCTTCCATCGGGGACCCATCGCCTACCATTATGATTTATCTCGATGATGAAATCGCCGGTGTCAACGCCGGTTCGATTTCGATTACTGTCGATGGTTCTGCCGTTTTGCCCGCGTGGGACGGCTCTGCTGCCATAATCGATTGTTCATCACTGGGGATTACATTCGATGATGGCGACACAGTGCAGGTATGTTTCAGTGCCGCGGATATGCCAGATTTGTGTCCTGCCAATACGATGCCCGAAACCTGTATAGTATTTTTCGTAAATCTTTCGGGACCCATCGCGAGTATCATCGAGCCGTCGCCTAATTCTTATGTCGCCTGCGATAGCGGAGAGCAACAGATTTTGATGAACATCTTCGACCCCGATGGCGTAAATGATAGCACAATATCCTTCATAGTAAATGGCGATACAATAGATTTGACGAGTTCAGAACTAACTTATGCCAACGATACTTTAACATATATACCATCGATGTCGTGGGCAGATGGCGAAACTGTTCATTGTGCATTGGCAAATGTATTCGACTCCATCGGGAATGCGTTGGCATCGCCGATTCAGTGGAGTTTCATTATGGATTTGTCGCCTCCGGAGTTCGGTTCACCAAATCCTGCCGATGGCTCGACAATTTCGGATTTGACAGGCGGAATCTCGGTATCGATTTCTGATATCGGTTCGGGAGTAGATGATAGTTCGATTGAAATCTGGGTTGTCGGCGGAACGGACACATTCACGCTCTCTACGGGACTTATATGGGATGGAATCGATGCCAATATCCCCGAATCGCTTTTGACATCGTTATCATCAGGACTTATAAATGTTTGTGCTGCTGCATCGGATTCACCGAACTATTGTTCGCCCAATTATGGAACATTTTGCTGGAGTTTCACACTATCGGGTGAGGGACCGAGTGCTAACGCCATCTCGCCGATGCCTATGCAAATTATCTCCTGCGGTGAAGGCGAACAGCAGATTTTAATTTATCTCCATTCCGATGACGGCATAGATGCCGACAGTATAGATTTACAGGTGAATCACATATCGGTTTCTGGAACTTTCAGCAACGATACTTTGACATACATACCATCGACACCGTGGGCGGATGGCGAAACTGTTTTCGTTCATCTTGAGGCGACAGATATATATGGTGTGGAGCTTTCCTCTCCGTTGGAATATTGGTTCGTTGTGGATACCGCTCCGCCCGTATTCGATTTCACCTCTTTCGCCGATTTCCCAACAGGTTTGGTAGATATCGGACTTTCCGATGCTATCGCCGGTGTGGATACTTCTTCGGTGGAGGCGTATATCTGGACGAGTTCTGCACCTGCGGATACTTTCAGACCTTCGATTACTTATTCCGATGATACTTTACATCTCGATGTTCTATCTGTTCATCCGCATTTCAGTTTCGGTGATACGGTTAATTTGTGTATCTCTGCCAGCGATTTATCCCAAATTTGCGGCGAAAACGAAGCGACCGTATGCACGACATCCATAATCGAACCTGTCTCGATTTTGATGCCTTTCGATGGTGCGATTACATCGTGCGACGACCAATCGATTTCTGTCGTTTTGCCTGTGCCCGCGGGACTTTACGATTTCTTGATAGTTATTAATGATGATTCTATAGGAGTAAGCGATGTGGAACTTTCTGGCGATACTGTTCTCTACACGCCGACGACCACATATTCCAGCGGAGAGATAGTGAATATCGGTATAATCGGCGGTTTCGATTCCACGGGGTTGGAAATTCATTCGAGCAGTTCGTTCCATTTCACTGTGGACCTCGACCCGCCGGTTGTGATTCCTATCTCGCCATCGCCGGGTTCGGATATTGTCGAACCCTCTCCGACGATTTCCGCGATTCTGATAGATTCTATCGCCGGTGTGAACTCGTCGACTATCCAGATTGTAGTGAATGGGACGGATACATTTACGACAGATTCCACCGCGGTGGATTATAGTGATGATACTTTGACTCTGGATTGTATGGTCGCAGGATTGACTTTTGCAAACGATGAGACTGTTCAGATTTGCATATCCGCTGTCGATTCGCCTGACTACTGCGAGCCGAATGCTATGTCGTCGCCGTTCTGCTGGCTTTTCTATGTCAGTTTCGAGGGACCCTCGGCGGAACTGGAATTTCCGAGTATCGGCTCATCTGTCGCCTGCGAGGATACAACTATCGTGATTTTCCTGAACGACGAGGATGGCATAGATGAAAGTTCTATCGAATTCGAGGTGGATGGCATAACATATACTACCGATTCGTCCGCTCTGTCGTTTTCGGGCGATACTTTGTATTACTCGATTAGTTCGACCTACGATGACGATAGCGTGCATTTCGATTTGGTTGCGGCATCGGATTCCGATGGCAATGCGTTAGCGTCGCCGCTTTCGGGATGGTTCGTTTTCGACCTCGCTCCGCCATATCTCGAGACTTGGTCGCCACTTTCGACTACATCGACGATGCCGACGATTTGGTTTGTGCTTATCGACAGCGTCAGCGGGATAGATTGGGCATCGCTGAATATTGTAATCGGTGGTTCGGTATTCGATACTTCCTCGCCTGCGGTTACTGTTTCGGGCGATACTGTCTATTTCGATTGCTCTTCGGCGGGAATTGTTTTCGATGTGGGCGATACGGGTATTTTCATCACGGCAGATGACCAGCCAGATTACTGCGGTTCGCACTCTTTGGAAACATTCTTTACGATTACCATATTGCCCAGTGGGGCGGGTCCGATTGCCACACTGATTCACCCCGATAGCGGTTCGGTAATTTCCTGCGATGGCGGAAATATCGAATTCGTTGTTCAGGGAGAATATCCGATTCTTGCGGATTCGCTCGGGCTCGTTATAGGCGACACATTGAGACTGGTGAACGCATACTCTCCACCGGGTTTGACAGTTTCCACAGTGGGAGATACCGTGCGGTTCGATTTGCCGGGAACTTTTAACAATGGTGATACGGTGAGGTTTTCACCTATCGGTGTCGATACATTTTTCACTCCTGTTTCAGATGTGGAATGGTTCTTTGTCGTGGATTTAGAACCGCCGACAAATACTTTGATTCAGCCGATTTCTCCGACGACAAATTCGCTCGCACCTGTGGAAATCCACATAGAGGACAATCTCGCGGGAGTTCTATCCGATTCGATAGATATAACTATAATAACCCCCCGAGGAAATTGGGTATTCGCTATCGATTCGACAGGTGCGGACTGGGACGGCTCGACATTTACAATCGACCCCGATATCGTAAATGGCTCTGCCCCGTGGACACCCGCCGATGACTCGACGCTGCTATATTTCCACGAGAACGAGACGCTCTATGTGGCGGTTCAATCGTGCGACAGTGCACAACTTTGCGGTGCGAACTGCTCCACCGATACGATGATGTTCTACACTATCGACGACGATACGATTCCACCGGGTTTGCTCGCTTGGTCTCCCGAGAGCGTATCTGCTGGAACGAATTTCGACCTGTCGATTTATGTTTCGGATTCTTCGGGACTCGGTCCGTGCTGTTTCGCCATCGTGGATGACGAGACTTTGGATGTGGATATAATTCCCGATGGCGATTCTTTCATCGTGAATATACCCGGCTTGACTGCACCCGCTCCAAATGAGACATTGTGGGTTCGAATAGAACTCTGCGATGACGATTTCGATTTTGAAAATGCCAGCGACAGAATGGTCGCAACTTATGATATTCCGATAATTTCGCTCGCGGGTCGGGGACCGACCGCTCTGTTCATTCAGCCGAATGATGGTGAATATATCTCCTGTCCCGATGGTCCTGTTCTCGTGGTTCTGAGCGATAGCGATGGTGTGAACACATCGTCGGTCGTGTTTGTCGAGGGGACAGATACTCTGCCGATTGTCTGGAATGGAGATACGGCGAGCATCTCACCGACTACTGTTTGGACTAATGGCGAAACTGTCCACATTTCGTTGATTCACAGCGAGGATATTATCGGGAATATCGGCGATACAACATCGATTACATTCGCTGTCGATTTAACTCCGCCGGAGATTTCATTGATTTCTCCCGATACGGGAATCATAGATGGCGATGAAACCGCCTTATTCGATATTTCAGATTTACTTTCTGGTGTCGGTGAGGCATACGGTATAATCGGCGCGGATACGATTCAACTCGATACGAGTAATCCCGAGATACCACTTTCTAATTACGGAGTTCCCGGAGAGACACTGAATATAGAAATATACGCCTGCGATAATGCTCTATACTGCGGTGCGAATTGCGGCAATGCTAATTTCTGGTTCATTCCTGCGCCACAAACTCCCTGCGATGCTTATCCGATTCCATTTACACCGAACAACGATGGAAAAAACGACTACATTTACTTCGATTATCCCGGTATGGTTAAGGAAGGTGCGACTGTTTCTATTTTTACGGTCGATGGAATACTTGTCCGCAAAATCGACCTTTCGCCATCGCTTCCGCAGACGACGGCTCTTTGGGATGGAATGAACGATGATGGCGATAAACTTCCGCCAGGGATATATATATATGTAGTTTCAAGGGACGGCAATATTCTGTGTAAAGGCACTATCGCTCTTGCAAGATGAGATATTTTATTATTAAATCGATTTTGCTAATTCTCGTTTTAACATCGGAAATCGTCTATGGCTGGTCGTTTGGCGATGTTGTAATGAACGAATTTATGTGGATGGGGACATCCCGCAGCATATACGATGAATATCTCGAACTGCGGAACAACACAGGGACACCTATCAATTTTTCTGCCACGAATTGGAGCATATACCGAAACGACGAACTTCTGTTAGTGATAAATCACGGGATACTGCCCGCGAATGGCTATTTTCTGATTTCGAGAATGGATACGGCGAGTTCAGCACTCGGTATAATGCCGGATATGGTCACTACCGCATTGTTCTTAAATAATTCCGATGTTCAGTATAAACTTTACGCAGGTCCTGATAATACTTATACACTGCTCGATGTCGCCGATGATGAAAGCGGTGTTCCTCTCGCTGGGAACTATCACGGTTTTATGGGTGGGATATACTGGTCTATGGAGCGGAACGATATCCCCGGCGATGGAACACTGGAATCGAGCTGGCATACCGCCTGTCTATCTATCAATTTCGATGTCGGTGCAACTGAGAGAGGAACACCGAAAGCACCGAATCGCAAAAATTCGCTGCCGTTTTGGTCGGGTGTTGTCGCACCGTCCTTTGCAACCGACAGCGACGACCTTATTTTCACCGCTCTCGCCTGTCAGGACACGGACAACATCCCCGACTCTATGGAGGTAATCGGTATCTGGTGGAAAATCGGCGACCCGATGCCTATATACTCCGCAACGAACTACGGCGTAGCGGCGGGAACCGATGTCGATGTAATTCTACCGCACTCGTTCACAGAACCAGGAATGTATTATATGTGGAAAATATCCCTCGACGATGGTCAGGATACTGTCGCTCGTGCTGGAACTCTTTTCGTTCATTTCAATCCGAGAGACATCACAATCGATGAACTTTGCTGGGGCGGGTCATCGCGAGGTTCACAGGACGAATGGTTCGAGATTCTAAACAATCGGGACGATACCGTATATTTCGGACAGACACCGATATATCTCTGGCGGAAAAATCTCGCAGGGGAAAATATCCTATTTTACACGCTAAATTCGGGTTCGCTCGCTCCCAACAGCCGTTTTTTGATAAAAAGACTTCCCGCTGGTGATGAAAATACCGCTGTCGCCGTATCTCCCGATATCGTCATCCCCGATTTCACGATGTATGATGGCAAGGTATTTCTCGGATTTTCCGATTTGCCCGATACCGATTACTTTATCGATGTCTGTGGCGATGGTTCATCGCCATTTGCTGGGGCAAAATCCACCGCCGATAGCCTTTGGGCATCGATGTTCAGAGTATCGCCGGAGTCCGATGGCTCGCTGCCATCATCCTGGAAAACCAGCGCCGTTTCGATAAATTATTATGACAGTTTGCTCGATAGAGGAACACCAGGTGCACCTTCCATTCCAAATCATCCGCCGAGGTTATCTTTGCCAGATACTCTTTCGTTTTTCGAGCCAGATACGGGGACTAAGGACACTATTTTTACATTCTACATTATGTATTCAGACAGCGATGGAACTTCTCCCGATTCTGCGATTCTGCTGGCAGATTTGAACAACGACGGTAGATGGCAACCCGACGAGATTATTCCGATGTCTGTTGTTTCCAGCAGTCCCGATTTTGTTGATGGAGTGATATTATCTGCCTCTGTCTCGGGGTTCACCCCTACTATGGATGGTGAAAAATTTACATTTCGCGTCTCCGATGGTCTCGTCATAACGCCGTTTCCTGTTCCTGCCGAGAATGGACCCATCATATATCCCGTAGCGGGAATTTGGCTTTCGGATACAGTTTGGCGGACGGATACATTGCACTGGTTCACGGACAAATTCGCGATGAGTCCGCCGATAGAAGTTCGTAATACGGGCGATTTGCCAGAAATCGTGGAACTGCGGATATTATCCGAGGATACATTCGAACACGACTGCTGTTTCCCGCACTGCGAGGGCGGATGGATTTCCACCTGCGATGTTTCGGAATTGGATTGCAATAAATATATGCTCTCGGCGATATTTCTATCCGATAGCGCTACACCCGATACATCCTATTTCGACGAGTTCGGCGACGACGATTGTCTGACACCGCTAAATTTTAGGGTCGCACGAGGAGATACCTTCGGAGCATTTGGAACGAATGCCGCAGAGAACTTACTTCAAGGCGATTCGGCATTTTTACGCTTTTTAATAAGGCTTCCCCATATTTCTTATGGAATTCATACGGATGAGGCGCATAAAATAACGGTCGAGATGAAATGTGTTATAGATTTTCCATAGGAAAACACTTTCGATTGTCCGGAAAATGTTAGATTGTTTTTTTATTAAAAAATTAGAATCGAATCTATCCTTTTGAGAAAATTTCATCGGCGATTTTTGCGGCATTTACGGCATCTGCGGCATAGAGCGCACCGATTCTCTCTGCAAATTCTCTACTGACCGCTGCACCACCGATTATCACGGGAATTTTTGGGAATTTTTGGTGAATTGTCCGAACTGTTTTTTCCATCGCGGGAAGCGTGGTTGTCATCAATGCGGAAAGTCCGACAGCGAAAAATTCTTCACTCGTTAATTTTTCGATTATTGTATCTGGTTTTACATTCTTTCCTAAATCTATTATGTCGAAACCGTGGCTTTCCAGCAGTGCCTTCACGAGATTTTTCCCTATGTCGTGGACATCGCCGTAGACTGTTGCCACAAGTATTTTGCCCTTGTTTGAATCTTTCGCAGCGAACATCGGTTTTAAAATTTTTAGTGCGGTCATCGTCGCCTCCGCAGATGAAATCACCTGAGGAAGATAAATCTCTCGCCGTTCGTATTTATCGCCCACCTCGCGGATTGCGGGAATCACGATTTCGTTCATTATGGCGAGCGGGTCGTTCGATTTTTCCAACTCCTCCTCTATATGTCGAGGCACCCAGTCGGAATTTCCTCGTAGAATATCATCACGAAGCGATTCTGTCGGTATCTCATCGGATTTTTCCGATTTCACCTTCTCGAATTTCGTGATAAATCTTGTGGCTCGGTCATCCTTGCCTGCAAAAATCTGTGCCGAATAAAGCGTCTCGATAATTCTCGAATCTGTCGGGTCGGCAATTACCGCCGAGAGTCCCGAATTTATCGCGAGTGTGAGCATCGTCGCGTTCACGAGGGAGCGAGCGGGCAAACCATAGGACACATTCGAGAGCCCGATGATTGTCGGCATTTTCAACCTATTCGAAATGGAACTTATAGCCTCGAGCGTAATTTTTGGATTATTAAAATCCGCGGAAACAGGCAACATAATCGGGTCGGCGATGACCAGATTTTTGGGTATCCCGAGAGATTCCGCATATTTCACTATTTTTTCGATAATCGCCACTCTGCCATCGGCGGAATCGGGTATTCCATCGTCGTCGAGTGCGAGAGCGACGAACCCTGCACCCCATCGTTTCGCAAGTTTGCACAATTGCTCGATATCCTCGGATTTTCCCGAAATGGAATTTATTATCGGCAGACCGGGATATACTTCGAGTGCGCTCTCTAAAATGTCGGCATCGGTGGAATCGATGAATAGCGGCTGATTTGCGATGTTCGATACCGATGAAACCGCTTTCCGCAACATTTCTTTCTCATCGACATCGGGAGCGGATACGCAGATGTCTAAAATATCGGCATCGGATTGGCGGACAGCCTCGAGTTTTATCGTGCCGATATCCCCATCCTGCAATTTCTTACGAAATTTTTTCCTCCCCGACGGATTGATTCGCTCGCCCACAATACGAACGGGCTTATCGTCGGAGATTTCGACGAAATTTACTCGACTGGCGGCAAAAAATGCTCGTCTTCGCTCGAATTTTCTGACGGGCTTTCCGCGAACAGCATCGGCGATTTTAGCGGTGTGCTCCGGCGTCGAGCCACAGCAGGAACCGATTATATTCGCACCTAACTTCCACATCTGTATCGCGGCATCTGCCATCTGCTCCGGCGTAGCGGGGAATAAGGTTTTTCCACCTCTCACCTTCGGTAGTCCCGCATTGGGTTGAGCGATAATCGGTCTATCGGTATAAGGTCTCATTTTTGCGACGGCTTCAACAACAGGGGAAATCCCTTTGCCGCAGTTCGTTCCGATTGCATCCGGACTCATAGCATCGATTGTGATTGCATATACATCAGGTGGTGTTCCTGTGACCGAGCAATCGCCTTCATCGAACGAAAAACTTGAAATCACGGGAAGATTTGTTGCATCTCTGACAGCGAGAATAGCGGCTTTCAGTTCCAAAATATCTGTCATCGTCTCGATTATAATCAAGTCGACGCCGGAGTCCGCTAGTATTTTACTGTATTCGAAAAATTCGCGGTATGCGGAATCGAAAGTCAGTTCGCCGAACGGCTGAAGAAAAACCCCCAGCGGACCTATGTCGCCAGCGATTGCGATATTCTTGCCCGATGATGCTTGTCTGGCTATTCTAACGGCGGATTCGATTATTTCCCTTTGCCTGTTTTCGAGACCATATGCAGAAAGTTTCAATTTCGACGAGCCAAAAGTGTTCGTGGTCAAAACCTGAGCACCAGATTCGACATAAGCCCGCTGTATTTGTTCTATTGCATCGGGATTTTCGATATTCCAAAGTTCCGGTGGAACATCGGATTGCAATCCTTTCGCTTGCAGAAGTGTTCCCATCGCACCATCGAAAACCACGATTTCTCTCAAAGACTTTTGTAAAATCTCTTTTCCCTCGAA
>CAYRNI010000012.1:7471-29564 GCA_964425665.1 uncultured bacterium | reverse complement strand
AACCCCCTGTCCCGACAAGTCGGGACTGTCCCCCTTATCAAGGGGGACAAACGAGCGAGCGAAGCGAGCGAGTTAGGGGGTAGAAACCTACGCCTTCGGTCGTGGGACACCAAATGCGAACAGGTAGGAGAGGTCTCCTGACCTCGATTGATAATTCACTATTTTCTCTTCGCCTTGCTGTCGAGCCAGATTGTAACAGGACCATCGTTGTGAATTTTTACCATCATTTTCGCACCGAATACGCCCGTTTCGGTATGAATTCCTCTTGCTTTCAGAAGTTCTACGAATGCGGTGAATATTTTTTGAGCATCCTCGGGGTTCATAGCATCCGCGAAGGATGGGCGATTTCCCTTAGTGGTATTCGCGCAAAGTGTGAACTGAGATACGGCGAGAATCTCGCCGCCGACATCGTTCAGGGATAAGTTCATCTTGCCGGAATCGTCCTCGAAAACCCGCAGATTGATTACTTTCTCGGCAAGTTTTATCGCATCCGATGGTTCGTCATCTTTACAGACGCCCACCAGCACGACGAAACCCTTGCCGATACTACCCACGATTTCACCTTCGACCTCGACAGAGCCAGACCGAACTTTTTGAACTAATGCAATCAAAACTTTGTCCTCTCGGCGATTTCTGGTAATGATTGCCTTCAAATAAATAAAATTTTTACATTCGTCAATAAAATTTAGTTTGCATAACTCGACTAAATTGCAAAATTTATAAACCCATTTCTTGACAAGTATTAAGATTATCATATTTTGAAAGTCAATTTTAAAATCATCAAGGAGGATAAAGTGGCAGAGAAATTGTTTCAACCGAATGAGATTAGGAATATAGCGTTTTTATCACATAGTGGAGTTGGAAAAACGACGCTTTCTGAAGCGATGCTATATGGTGCAGGCGTCATAAGTAGGATGGGTTCTGTTGAAGAAGGGAACACTGTTAGCGACTATCGTCCTATCGAAATCGAGCGCAAAAGTTCGGTCAACTTATCGGTTATGCATATCGTTCATAACAATGTTAAAATCAACATAATCGATACCCCCGGCTATGCCGATTTCATAGGGGATGTATATTCTGCCATTCGAGTTGTTGAAGGTATCGTTATACTGGTGTCGGCGGAATCTGGCGTCGAAGTCGGAACTCAACAGGCTTGGGCGTTCAAGGAGAATATGCCGACGATTCTTTTCGTAAATCGAATGGATAAGGAAAATTCAGATTTCGATAAAGTTATCGAGGAGTTGACCGATACATTCGGGAACACGATTGTTCCATTCGCACTGCCAATAGGTTCTGCTGATAGTTTTAATGGAGTTGTCGATATTCTATCTGGAAAGGCATACAAATACGAACCGAATGGAAAAGGCAAGGGAGTCGAGATGGATATCCCTGCGGATTTAACCGAGAAGGTGGATAAAATCCGCACCGAATTGATAGAACGAGCCGCAGAGTCCGACGAATCACTGATGGAGAAATATTTCGAGCAGGGGGAGCTTTCGCCGGATGAAATCGCGAGAGGAATCGCATCGAGCGTAGCTGAGGGTAATCTTCATCCTGTGTTCGTCGGTTCGGCTATGAAAAATATCGGCATCGATGTCCTCGAAAACGCTATCGTGAATCTAATTCCATCGCCTGCGGCGGTCGGCACTGTTAAAGGTTCATCCAAAGTCGGCGGAGAACTCGATGTAGAACGAAAAGCATCTGTCGATGAACCGTTCTCATCTCTGGTTTTCAAACTTATAACAGAACCGCATATCGGCGATTTGACATTTCTGCGAGTATATTCCGGCAGAATCACCACAGGTGCGGATGTTATGAACTCCACGCAGCAAACTTCCGAAAGAATCGGTCAGCTTTTCCTTGTAAATGGTAAAAACCGAGTGGAAACTAGCGAACTTCTCGCCGGCGATATCGGTGTTACGGTGAAATTACGCAACACAAAAACGGGCGATACGCTCTGCGATAAGAAATCGCCGATAGTTTTCCCTCCGATAGAATTTCCGAAGCCTTTGGTGTCCGAGGCAGTCTCAGCGAAGAATAAGGGCGAAGAGGACAAAATCGCTCAGGGTTTGGCGAGACTTCACGATGAGGACCCGACATTTTTCTTCGAGGTCGACCCGGAACTGCATCAGACATTGGTCTATGGTCAAGGCGAACTTCACCTGAACTTCGTCGTCCAAAAACTCAAGGAGCGGTTCAAGGTCGATGTGGAGCTGAAAAAGCCACGCATACCTTTCAGGGAAACGATTACGAAATCTGCTACAAAACGCTATCGCCATAAGAAACAAACGGGCGGTGCTGGTGAGTTCGCTGAAATCGAGATGCGTGTAGAGCCGTTAGAACGAGGCGCCGGGTTCGAATACGAATGGGATATTTTCGGTGGAGCGATTTCATCGGGTTATCAAAGTTCCATCGAAAAAGGTATCAGACAATCGATGAAGGAAGGTATTTTAGCGGGCTATCCTGTGGTCGATGTCAAGGCGACAATCGTCGATGGTAAGGAACATCCTGTGGATTCCAAAGATGTTGCGTTCCAGAAATGTGCCCGTGAGGTGTTCCGACAGGCATTTATGGATGCAGGACCGATAATACTCGAGCCTATACTGAACCTCGAAGTGATAGTTCCTGAGGAATTCACCGGCGATGTTATGGGCGATATATCTGCGAGGCGAGGTAGAATTCAAGGAATGGAGCCAGTCGGTAAGAATCTCCAGAAAATCATCGCACAAGTTCCTCAGGCGGAGCTTTACAAATACAGCACAGTTCTTCGCTCTATGACTCAGGGAAGAGGTTGGTTCACTCAGGAGTTTTCTCACTACGAACCGATTCCACGCGAAATCGCCGAGAAAATCGTCTCCGAATCGAAACAACAGAAAGAGGAAGCATAATTTTCAATTTCGTTGTTGGACTATTTTCCCGAGCGAAGAAGTATTTTAAACGCCGAGGCGATTGCCTGCCTGAAACTTCGAGGGTTCGCTATACCTTTTCCTGCGATATCGAACGCTGTGCCGTGGTCGGGGCTCGTGCGAACCTTCGGAAGACCGAGCGTTATGTTCACGCCGTTCCGAAAACCCAATGTCTTCAACGGTATTAAACCCTGGTCGTGAAACATAGCGAGATAAGCATCGTATTTCCTTCGTCGAGATGGTAAAAATGCAACATCGGGAACGAGTGGTCCCTCGGCTTCGATACTTTCCTTACTCGCTATTTCGATTGCCTGCGATATGATAGTTTCTTCATCGCCGATATCTCCGTTTTCGCCCGCGTGCGGATTCAATCCGAGAACGCCGATTTTAGGATTGCTTATCCCGAACCAATTCACAAGTGCGGAATGCGTTCTGTGAAGGTGTCCCAGAATGCTATCGACCGAAATCGAACTCGCGACATCCTTTATTGGGATGTGAGTCGTTGCAAGCGATACCCTGAAATTTCTTGCAAAAAGCATCATCGTAACTGGGCGGTCGAATTCTTTTGCCAAAATCTCCGTATGTCCAGCGAAATCGTAGCCGGCGAGATGAATGGCTTTTTTGGAAATCGGCGCGGTGATGATAGCATCGGAATCGCCGATTTTCACAGATTCGATAGCGGCAATAATCGAACGGTATGCAACTTCACCGCATCTAACATCTATTTTACCCACAGGCAAATTTTTCTCATCGCTAACGGAGATTAAGTCGATGAAATTTCTGCTCTCTATTTCTCGGAGGAATTTTTTAGCCCAACCGAATCGCTCCGATAGCGAATCGAATACAGATTTTGCACCGAATATTTTATATCGAACATCGGCAGGATGATAGTGTAGAATAGATTTCGCTATGATTTCATATCCGATTCCAGCGGGGTCGCCGCAACTTATAGCCAGTGTAATCATTTCGCGAGCACCTCGTCGACAGCTTTCATAATATCGTCTTTCTTGAATGAAAACAACGAGTATGTTTCTTTGAGAACGCCCTCCTCTCGCCATTCCGAGCGAAACTTTTTGAGCGATTTCCTGACATTCGGGTCGTTCGAGAAAGGTTCGAGGGCATTTATCAATTTCATCATAAATGGTTTTACTCTCGGTTGTGGAAGCGAATCGATATAAATCATCCAATTATTGATGATGTCTATTAGTAATTTTTTCGAATATTCTGTGTGATTTCTGCTTAATGAGTGTATAATAGAATCTCTCATATCTGGGAAATATAGTATAATTTGTCGGAGATAGTAATCTTTCAAAGAATTTGGTCTCTCGCAAGTAGACCTTATTACTTCGTCGCGAAATTCTTCATTGCCTTCGATAAACATAGCCTCGATTGCATTTTCAACTTGCTCTGGCGGATATATCATAAGCAGGAAAAATATGTGCTTTTTAATCCTCGTATCTCTATCGACACTCGCTAACAGTAGTAAGGATAAAGCCCAATCTTTGTCGAGTTTGACCGCGAGAGTGAAAATGTTATATGTCCTTCGTAATTGTTCGGCATCGATAATAAATCCCTTGTCGCTTCGGTTGAGATGAGCCATCGAATGTATGTAATTTTCGATTTTTTCGCGAGCAACATCGATATGTGGTTCGAGCAATTGTGCAGCAATATTTGTGAAGTCAGGTTTTCGCTGTCCTAATTCCTCGATTATGACATCACAAACCTGTTCGCTATCCATTTTAGAGATAATCGCCTTCAATTCTAAGTCGAATGAGAGGTCGCTTCCGCTTATAGCTGATAATAATTTATGTAAATTTTCGGGGGAAGATAATCCTGTGATGAATGCTTCAAAATCGTCGAGTGCATCGAATGATACATTTTCTTTCGTTCTGTTTTCATATTCTTTTATAATGCGAAGTATAGTCGAAAACTTGCGAGATATGAAGAGAAGTGAAGCGAAAAAAACGAGAGCAGCGGTTAAAAGCATCGATGATGGTGCGCTGCTATCGACCAGTTCCTTACGGTGCAGAAGTTCAGCGAGTAAAAATCCAGTAGTGGCATCATCGGATGTATCGAATGCGGATTCGATTATAGCTTTTAATGCATCGGTTGTCCAGATTGCACCGTTTTTCTCGAAAAACTCGAGAATATTATCGAGCAGTGCCTCGATTGCAGTCGGGTCGTTGGCTTCGAAAAGTTTCTCTACATAATTGCGGAATCTATACTTACTATTTGCATCCCAGCCATTATCCAGAGATTCTTGAAAGATATCGTTTATCGAGTCGAGTGCAGAAACTTCGCTGAGTGTAAATTCTTTTTCTAAAAGTTTTTCCGATTTATCCTTTTCAATAACAATATTTTTTGTGATTTTGTTGAGTTTTTCTAAGAAAATCTTTTTCGCATCTTCGGAAAGATTTGCTCTAACAGTATCGATGATTTTTTTTAGTTCTCTATCCGTTTCTGACAATTCCTCTCTATCCTTATCTAAAAGTCCTTTATCCTCGATTATTTTAGTCAGGATATCGACAACATCGTATTCGTTAATTTCTGGTGATAAGAGATCGGGGATAACAATTTCGCTACTGGCGATTTCTTCTGTTTGTTCTCCGAGAAGTTTCTCTAAGACATCGGGATGTCGGGATAAAATGTCGTTGAGAACCTTATTTGCTTCCTTATGTTCATCAACTTCACCTGTAACTGCAACATACTTAATTTTATCCACCGCGATACTTTCGATACCGAGATTACTCAAATACTCTTCGAGGTCTTTTCTTTCATTATCCTTTTCTATCCTGCGAACTAAAAATCTTAAAAACGATATAAATTCGTCTTTCGTCATCCTCTCGTGGAAAGTAATGCTGTGAATATTGTAGTTGTTGAAATCGTTGATGAATCGCTGAACAAAATAGGTGGGTTCGAGCGGAATTTTATCGAAAAGAATTTGTTCTCCGGAAATACTTAAAGTGAACGAGTGAGTATAACTGAACAGTTCTCTGATAAGTTTATATGCTTGCTCTATCGCCTGTTCGCTGACTTTATGATTCTCGCCATACATCTCTATTCTTTGAAGTGCAAGATGAATAGATTTCACGATAAGAACGGGCAATTCATTTGGAGTATGTATAATTTCACTACCCATTAGTTTTATTTTACAATTTTCATAATTTAATTTAATAAAGGAATAAATTTTAGCAATAAATAAATTTTTCATTAAAAAAGCCAGACTATGAAATAGCCTGGCAGTTGGATAATAATTTTATTAAACTTAACTTTGCTCATTTATTTTTGAGATATTCATTTATCGCTTTTGCTGCGATTCTGCCCTCTCCGAGTGCTCGAATAACCGTTGCACCTCCGCTGATAGCATCGCCTCCTGCATACACTCCATCGAGATTTGTTTTCATATTTTCATCGACTTGTAAAATTCCCCATTTGTTTCTATTCAACTCTGGAGCCCGGTCGAGGAAAAGTCTGTTCGGCAATGTTCCGAGAGCCTCGATTACCATATCCACATCCTCTATGATAAATTCACTGCCTTCGATAGGAATAGGTCTCGGTCTTCCGCTTTTGTCAGGTTCACCGAGTTTCATCTTGACGACTTCGAGTCCATGAACATGATTCAGTTTTTCGTGGATACGCACAGGATTTACCAATTCCATAAATTCTATTCCCTCTTCGAGTGCGTGATTAAGTTCTTCGATTCGAGCAGGCGATTCTTTTTTCGTTCGACGATAAACGATACTGACTTTTGCACCGAGTCTTAAAGCACTTCGAGCCGCATCCATCGCTACATTTCCCGAACCAATAACAGCTACATGCTTGCCGACCTTAATGGGAGTATCATATTCGGGGAAAAGATAAGATTTCATAAGATTGACACGGATGAGGAATTCGTTGGCGGAATAGACACCTGTTAGTTCCTCGCCTGGGATTCCCATAAACCGCGGTGCACCTGCACCTGTTCCGAGAAAGACGGCATCGTATTGCGACCTAATTTCCTGAAATGAACGATGCAAACCTATGATTGTATTCAGTTGAAAATCTACACCGAGGTCTTCGAGGTATTTAAGTTCATAATCGACAATGTCTCGTGGGAGACGAAATTCAGGGATACCATATTGCAGGACACCGCCAGCCTTATGGAGAGCCTCGAACATAGTTACCTTATAGCCCATTTTGCGAAGGTCGACAGCGCAACTGATAGCCGCAGGTCCCGAGCCGATTATCGCAACCTTTTGAGGTTTATCGATAATTTCGGGTGTATCTTTGATTTTGTTTTTTCTTGCCCAATCTGCAACGAAAGCCTCGAGTTTCCCGATATTTATCGCATCTCCGACTTTACCGAGCACACATTTCTCCTCGCATTGGGTTTCTTGCGGGCAAACTCGTCCGGTAGCAGCGGGCATCGCATCGTCTTTTTTCAGAATGAAAAATGCCTCGTCGAATTTATGTTCGACTATTTTCTGGATGAATCCGGGAATATTGATATTAACCGGACATCCCTCGATACAGGTCGGTTTGGGACATTGCAAGCATCTCGAAGCCTCCATAATCGCTTCGTCCTCGGAGTATCCTAATGGAACCTCGACGAATTTTTTAATTCTTTCGTCGATAGAGCGTTCACGCATTGGAACTCTGACTTTATTTATTTTCTTTGCCATTATTCACCTCGCTGTTTTTTATATAGTTGAAGTGAAAGTTTTTCCTCGTTCGCGTATGTGCTATAACGATTTATCATAGAGTCGAAATCGAGCTTATGAGCATCGAAAAATGGACCATCGATACAGGTTAGTTTCATTTCGCCGTCTACAAAAACTCTGCAAACGCCGCACATTCCAGTTGCATCTATCATAAGCTGATGGGCTTCAACCCAAGTGGGCACATTGAACTTTTTCGTAATCCTTTCGAGCCTTTTGAGTTTGATAAGTTCACCACCCGCTAATACTAAGTCTATTTTTTTGCCATTTTCGAGCCAGTTTTTTATAAGATTGATATAATGTCCTTTCTCACCGGCAGAGCCATCTTTTGTCGTAAGATGATGCTCGTTGCAGGCATCCTTGTTCAGTGCCCATTCGGGATAAGTTTCTTCTTTATCTGCAAAACTCTGAATGTCGATGACGAAATTACCCGCATCCTTTAACGCCTTAGCAGCAGAATAACTCCATGCGTGCCCGCAAACAGAGTCCGTCGCGACCACGACAGTCCCATACTTTTTGATTTCTAATGGAGTTCCCTGCGGACCGATAACATGTAGTATTGTATCGCCGACAGGCTTATCGATAAGAGCGCTTGTGGTTTTGCCGACCTTGCGGATATACATCACCACGGCATCGCCCTCGGTCCGCCGAACAGACATAGGAATTCGTTCACCCTTCTCGTGAAGAAGCATAACGACAAATTGTCCAGGTTTAATCCTTTTCACGACCTCGGGAGCCCTAATTTTAATCAGATAATCCTGATAATTGAGTGGTTCGTTATGAATGATTTCGTGTGCCATCATCCCTCCAATTTTTGAGTATTAGAATTTGAAAATCTAAAAAAATAAACAACATAGGAAAAACAAAAATAATATAATGTGAATAAATTCACAATGTCTAAGTGTAATTTAGAAAAATAAAAGATATTGCTTCCAGGATTTCATCAGATATGAAAATATTTAGATAGAATTGTATTAACAGCTATTCTCAGTGCGCCTAAGGATACCTTTTCATCGCATACCAACGCGAATAAATGAGAATTGCTTTCTATTATATGAATCGTGGAATTTTCCAACTCCATAACTCCTTTTTTCCACTTTCCGAAATTTAATGAGGTGAAGGCGATGAGCAATGCCTTTTTGAATGAGCGTAGAAGTAGTCCCAATGAGCGCGCCGTGTTTTCTGGGCAACCCTTACTCGCAAATGTTTTATCATTGGGGGTCAAAAGAACTACATGCTTGACACCGACTATACCCTTTAATAATGCACTGATATGCATCAAATCCTCGATTGGGACTATAGGTCCTTTTTCCAACGGAGGTATATTGATTTTTGTTCTTTTCTTTTGAAATTGTTGAACATCAGATGCAGTAGGTTTTTTTGATTCTGCTCGACCTTCGGTTCCAGAACCATTGACATCTTTTTGAACAGTCGACTGCGGAGTTTCCTGACCTTTCAGCAAACCTTTCGATTCGAGAAATTTTAAAAATTTCTTCGCACGAACATCATCGCTAAAATTTTTCGACAATCGTTCTGCTACAAATTTTACCCCCGTAAAATCGTCGCGTTGGGTATATAGTTGTCCAAGCAGTAGTAAAATCCCTACATCCTCGCCGGAAATGTCGAGCAGTTTTTTTAAGGTGACCTCAGCTTCTTCGAGCCGAGATTCATCCATTAGGATTCTCGCATAGGTCAGAAGGCAATCGTGATTATCGGGGAAAAGTTCCAATCCCTTTTTGCAAATTGTCTTTGCTCTATCGATGTTCTCGCTTGTTCTATAAAGGTCGGCGAGTTCGGAGAAAACCTCGGGACTCGGTTCGGATTCCACTCGATATTCGAGCTCTTGAATTCTCGATTTTATGTCGTCAGGAAAATCGGGCATATATTATTCTATAGAGATAATTTTTATTTTAATCGAACCTCTCTTAGATTCGAGTTTGACGATGCCTTTTTCGCCTTTAATTTGAACAGATAGATTATTATCGTTTTCCGACTCGATGTTCGACTTTACCTTTCCTTCATCCGAATGAGCGATAATGTTTTTAGCATAATTTTCCTGCATAGTAAGTTTTATATCGCCATCCGAAGTTTTAGCGGAAAGTGTATCTTCTACCGCCTTTTCCAGTTTGATTTCGATGTCACCTTCATCGTTGTTCAACTTGCAATTTTTTCCGACTTCGCCGTCGAGCATAATTTTACCGGAAAGCGATTCGAGATGAAGAGAATCGAGCGAATCGCAATTCGCTGTCCAAATCAAATCGCCGGTCGTGCTTTGAGCGTAAACCGAGCCATTTATTTTATCGCAGAAACTGAGGTCGGAATCCTCGCCATAGTAAAATAGATTACCATCGAATTGGCTGACCGATAGATTACCGTGACAGGCGGTTAGCCATAAGTCGCCTTTAATACTGCCTGCGGTCATAGCGGAAGCGTGGTCGGTGAAAAGTTCGATATCGCCGATAAAATCCTCGACAACGAATGTGGTCGCGACAGAATTCACTGAAACCTTTGTGCCAGCAGGAACTTGAAGATAGACATCGGAATTCAATACAACTCCCTTTCGGGACGAAACAGTAAATTTTTTGCCGTGCCATACCTTCGATGCCTCAGATGTGAAAAAACCGCCCATATCGGGATAGCAAAATTTATCATACATATGGGTCGGGAAAATCGTTTCGAGATACAATGTATCGGGGCGACGAGAAATATTCATCCTCACTGTCATCACAAGATACCGACTTTTGGCAAGTTCGTCGGCTTCGGCATAAACACGCTGTTTGACTATAAGAAAAGGACCGAGGTTCGGGTCGATATTGGTGATGTGAATCTCGCCGACAGGATTATCGAGAACGACCACTGTCCCTTTTTGGATACGAATTCTTTTTGAAAAAAATCGCTGAAAATCGTAGGTTTTCGCAAATCCAATTCCAGAAAATACAGTGAAAGATAACAATATCGAAATCGGCAATAATAATCTCTTCATTTTCAGTTCCTCCGAAAACATATAGAACGCATTTGTTAAATGTAATACTATAACCTGCCCCAAACCCAAATATCCAAACCTACCGAAAACTAATCGTCAGATACTTTTTGAGAAAGATAATCGCTCGCACTTATTTTTCGTCTCGATGACTATACGATTCTGAAATAATCCACCAGAACACATCTTCTCGGTCGAGTAAATGTTTTTGCACTCGTAAGACCATCGCCCGTTGTCCCAGCGATGGTCAGTGTGGTATATCCCTCGCCGTTGTATCCGAGTCCCGAATACGATGGACCATTTTTCACAAAGATATTGCAGTCGCACAATCTCGCCATCTTAGATAGACGCTCCACATTCTTCGAGTGCATAATGAAACTGTGCTTGAACCTATGTTCTGCGATGACCGCCAGTCTCATTGCTTCATCGACATTTGGAACACGAACCACCGGCATAACAGGCATCAGTTGCTCGACCATTACCATAGGATTGTCCCATTCAGCCTCGAAAAATATGAGCGGCACATTATCGGCTACATCGATTCCAGCGGCACGAGCGATAACCGATGCGTTCTTGCCGACATATTTTTTATTAATTACAGGATGTCTTTCGCCGGAGCCACTATCCTTTTCTATGACGAGTTTAACTACTTTTTCGGCATCGGCAGACGAAAGTTGAACCGCTCCCGCCGCTCGCATCTGACGAATGAGTTCGTCTGCGACTGTCTCGACGACGAATGTTTCTTTCTCCGCTGTGCAGAGAACTCCATTATCGAAGGATGCACCGGCAACGATATCCCTCGCGGCTTTGGCAATATCGGCTGTCTCGTCGACGATAACTGGCGGATTCCCAGGACCCGCACAAATCGATTTTTTACCGCAGTTCAATGCGGCATTAACAACACCCATTCCACCTGTAACTACGACTATATCTATATCGGGATGATGCATAAGTTCATTCGCTGTCTCGATGGTCGGTTCGGGAACATATTGAATCACATCGGCAGGAACACCGACAGATACCAATGCCTTTCGCATAAGTTCCGCTGTTTTGGCACTAACATTCTTCGCTGATGGGTGCGGTTGAAAAATCACAGCATTACCAGCAGCGAGTATCGATATCGAATTGTTCACGATTGTCGATGGAGGATTTGTCGAGGGTGTGATGGACAGAACGACGCCATAAGGTGCTAATTCTTCGAGAGTTAATCCTTTATCACCTGTGAATGTTCTCGGAACGATATCTTCGACGCCGGGTGTTTTAGTCGCAGCGAGTATGACTTTCTCTTTCTTATCGGGCATTTTCCCAAAACCTGTTTCGGATACGGCATCCTTGCCGAGTTCCTCAGCATTATATAGAGCGATTTTTCGCATCTCGGAAATGGCTCGTCTTCGTGTTTCAAGTCCCATCTCCTGATATTTTCTCTGTGCGGTGTGAGCACGAGCAACAATACTATCGAGGTCCGACGATTTGGGCATAGAAATATTCACCTGCCCCGAGGAATTGACTTCCTCACGGATTCTTCGGACCACCTCCTGAACTATTTGGTCTATGTCGAGGTTGTCCATAATGCTCCTTCATTGAATTATTTTTCCTCAGGAAGTTTAATCGGGAATATCTCGTAAATATTTTTATGCGGGCGTGGAATCACATGGACAGAAACCAATTCCCCTACTTTCTGCGCTGCCAATGCACCTGCCTCGGTTGCGGCTTTGCACGCAGCAACATCGCCCCTGACGAGAGCAGTTACATAACCACCGCCTATCTTCTCGTATGCGACAAGTTTGACATTCGCAGCTTTGACCATCGCATCCGATGCCTCGATAAGAGCAACTAAACCTTTTGTTTCAATCATTCCAAGCGCTTCCATAAATACCTCCTAAAATCCAATTTTAAATAAGTTATTTAATTGAAAAAGTTTGTCAATATAAACTTATTTGAAAACAAAATAAAAAATGAATTTGAATTTTTGGAATCGATTGCGAGATGTTTTTACATAAAAGAATTTATCCTAACGAGCGGAAGGTTTTAACTATTCATCGGAAATTTTAATATTTTTGAATTCAGAATTTTCATATTATATTATAAAATTATTTTCCAATTGATAAAAATTGCATATCCAATCTCATTTTTCTCTTGACACTTTTAGATATTAAAATATTTTTTGGCTTTTATGAATATACAATTACTATAATCGATTATGTTTTCAAGGAGGATTATGGGCAGAAGAAGGATATTACAAGGAATTGTCGTGTCAGATAAGATGGATAAAACTATAATTGTCGAGGTCAGAAATTTGAAGCCGCATCCATTTTACAATAAGGTTATTCGTCGTAGAACTAAAATAAAGGCAAATGACCCAGAAAACACAGCACGAGAGGGGGATATAGTTCGAGTAATCGAATCGCGCCCATTCTCGAAAACGAAACGATGGGCAATCCTCGAGGTCGTGCGTCGTGCGGTCGGTTCTGATGAAGGAGTTCAAAATGATATTCAGGAATAGCATATTGAATGTCGCCGATAACTCGGGGGCAAAAAAAGTTGCCTGTATCGGAATTTTTCACGGTGCAAAAAAATATTCAGCCGGTATCGGTGATGTAATATCTGTCACTGTGAAGGAAGCGATGCCAAATTCTCAGGTGAAAAAAGGCGAAATCGCCGAGGCGGTAATCGTTAGAACGAGAAAACCTATTCGCAGGAAGGATGGCACTTATATCAGATTCGATGATAACGCCGCCGTCCTAATCAATAAGGAAGGTGAACCGAGAGGGACTCGTGTGTTCGGTCCTGTAGCAAGAGAACTCAGAGAGCACGAATTTACAAAAATTATTTCGTTGGCACCGGAGGTGCTTTAAAACATATGTGAACTAATCAAAACGGAGTTCGGATTATGGGGAAGCATTTGAAAATCAAAAAAAATGATATTGTCCAAATTATATCGGGAAATGACAGAGGTGAGCGTGGCAAAGTCCTAAAAGTGTATCCATCTAAACAGACTATAATAGTTGAGGGAATCAATTTCATAAAAAGACACACGAAACCGACTCAAAAGGACCCTCAAGGTGGTATTCAGGAGCGAGAAGCACCTATCCATATTTCCACCGTGATGCTCGTATGTCCAAATTGTGGACAACCGACAAGGGTTGGTTTTCACTTTATGGAAGATGGCACTAAGGTTCGAGTTTGCAGAAAATGCAACGAGATGATAGAATCGTAAGGAAATTGAGTGCCCACGGTGTATATGATATAGAGGTAATTGAAGATAAATTATGATATAGAGGTAATTGAAGATAAAAGGATTGGACTGCTGGTGAGCCGCACATCCGACGGCTACCACGAGGCAGGAGGTTGAAATGGCAGATGAAAAATATGTTCCGCGATTTAAAAAGAGTTATTTCGAGGAGGTTCTACCGAAATTAAAGGAGAAATTCGGTTATAAGAACGACAATCAGGTTCCTCGTCTCGAAAAGATAGTGGTCAATGTCGGTATCGGTGAGGCGGCACGGAATTCTAAACTTATGAACTCCGTTATGGCAGACCTTATTACTATCACCGGACAAAAACCGAAGGTTTGTAGAGCGAGAAAGTCTATATCGAATTTCAAACTTCGTGAAGGTATGCCTATCGGTGCTAAGGTTACTTTGCGAGGGCAGAGGATGTGGGATTTTTACGACCGTTTGGTAAGTATCGCTATGCCTCGAATCAGAGATTTTCGTGGAGCCAATCCCGATGGTTTCGACGGACACGGAAATTATAATTTCGGCGTGCAGGAACAAATCATTTTCCCCGAGATAAATTATGATAAGGTAGATGCCATTCGCGGAATGAACATAACATTTGTCACAACAGCAGAAACCGATGAGGAAGGGCGTGAACTTTTGACATATCTCGGTTTCCCATTTAAGAGAAAAAAATAAATTTTTAATATCGAGGTATAATAGATATGGCAAAGAAATCATTGATTGCAAAGGCGAAACGAGAACCTAAATTTAAGGTGCGAAAATATAATCGTTGTCAAAGATGTGGAAGACCGCGAGGAGTATATCGCGACTTCGGTCTGTGTAGAATTTGCCTGCGCGAACTGGTTAATTCCGGCGAGATTGTCGGCGTTAAGAAATCGAGCTGGTAATAAAATTTTGTAATATTTAATACGAGGGAAACCATCGGAGACATTCCGAAAGGTCTCTCGATAAAAATACAGGAGGAACTATGGGAGTTATAATAGACCCAATCGGAGATATGTTGGCGCGTATAAGAAATTCACAGATGAGACTTCATCGAACCGTTTCGATGCCACATAATCGAATGAAGCATCAAATCGTCAGAATATTGACCGAGGAAGGTTATATACGAGGTTATAAAATTATCGCATTGCCAGGGAATAAAAAGATTATAAAGGTATATTTGAAATATAAGGACAAAAAACCGACAATAAAGGGAATGGTCAGAATCTCGAAGCCAGGGCGGCGAATATATGCTAAGCTTTCATCGTTGCCAGTAGTTAGGGGAGGACTCGGTATCGCGATTCTCTCTACGCCGAGAGGTGTATTGACCGACCGCCAAGCAAGATTACTTCATGTCGGCGGCGAAGTCCTTTGTGAAGTATGGTGAAATTTATTAAGGCAGGTGATATATGTCGAGAATAGGGAAAAAACCGGTGGAAATTCCGGATGGAGTTTCTGTAAGAATAGAGAAGGACAATACGGTGATAGTAAAAGGTCCTAAGGGCGAGCTCTCGCAATGGGTCGACCCGATTATAAATGTGAAAGTCGATGGGAAAAATGTGATTTTCACAAAGAATAACGAAAGCCGTCGGGCACGCTCTATGCACGGACTTTATAGAAATCTTATCGCCAATATGATAACAGGTGTTTCAACCGGTTTCGAGAAAAAACTCGAAGTTATCGGTGTGGGGTATAAGGCTGAGCAGCGTGGAAGAGCGATTTTGCTTTCCCTCGGGTATTCACATCAGATATTTTTCGTTCCGCCGGAGGGAATCGAACTCGTCGCACAACCCATCGCTCAGAAAATTTATGCCGAAGGCACCCCGAATCAATATTTAACCGCGAACATCACTGTTAAAGGAATCGATAAACAACAAGTCGGGCAGGTCGCCGCAAAAATCAAAAGACTTCGTCTGCCAGATGTCTACAAAAGTAAAGGCATCAGATACGCCGACGAAAGAATTCACCTTAAAGCTGGGAAAACAGGAGCTTAATTTTCGGAGGATATTATGCGTAGAACTGAGATTTTAAATAAACGAGCAAAACGCAGAAAAAGGATATATCGTATCAGGAAAAAAGTTTCGGGCACTCCCGATAAACCCCGACTGGTAGTTTATCGAAGTCTGAGGCATATATACGCTCAACTTGTCGACGATACGCAGGGGAGAACATTAACAACGGCATCGACGCTTTCGCCAGAAATCCGAGATGAAATCAAGGGTAAAAGGAAAATAGAGCAGTCTGCAATCGTTGGGAAATTGATAGCAGAAAAGGCAAAATCGCTCGATATAGAAAATGTTGTTTTCGATAGGCGAGGGTTTAAATACCACGGCAGAGTGAAAGCGTTGGCGGATGCAGCAAGAGAAAACGGATTGAAATTTTAAAATAAATAGGAGGAGTTAATTTGGCAGGCAATAGGAAAAAGAGGCAGGAGGATTTTTCGCAGGCTTTCGAGGAAAGAGTCATTTTTATCAATAGAGTATCTAAGGTCGTGAAAGGCGGTAAAAATCTTGGATTCAGTGCCATCGTTGCGGTGGGCGATAAAGCTGGAAAAATCGGCATCGGACTCGGCAAAGCACGAGAGGTCTCCGATGCTATTCGTAAGGGGAATGAAGCCGCTAGACGAAATATGAAAATATATTCGCTTTCGGATAACGGAAGAACTATTCCTCATCCTGTAAAAGCGAAATTTCGTTCGACCAATGTCATCATAAAACCTGCGGCTCCTGGAACGGGGGTTATCGCTGGAAGTGTTGTTCGCGCTATTCTCGAGGCTCTCGGCGTGCAGGATGCGATAACAAAAGTTCTCGGCTCGAGAACCGCTGTCAATGTTGCTTATGCTACGATTAAAGCATTGGACGATTTGGAAGATTTATCGGGTGTTTCATTGCGAAGGGGAATCCCTGTCGCAAAACTAAAATCGACTAAATGATTTTTTTAAGTAAATAAGCGGGAGATATTTGAATATGAACAAAGTTAAAATTACGCAAAAGAAAAGCGAGATAGGATATAAGATAGACCAGAAGGATACATTGAAATCTCTGGGGCTCGGCAAACTTCATCGCACTGTGATACATAATGCGACGCCGCAAATAATGGGAATGATACGAAAGGTCATCCATCTTGTTGATTACGAAATAATCGAGGAGGAATAATATGTTGCGCGTAGGGGACTTACATCCGCCCGATGGCGCCACTAAAAAGAAGAAAAGGGTCGGTAGAGGTTCGAGTTCGGGAAGAGGTGGAACATCGGGAAGAGGGCATAAAGGTGCTTTGGCGAGAAGCGGTTCTAAGAAGAAACCTTGGTTCGAGGGTGGACAGATGCCTTTATCCCGTCGTCTTCCAAAAAAGGGATTCTCGAATTATCGTTTCAAGAAAAATTATCAAATTCTCAATATCAGAGATTTGACCCGACTGAAAGATATTGATGAAATTACGCCTGAAATTTTGAGGGAGCATAGGATTATTCGTCGTCGCGGACCAATCAAACTGCTCGGCGATGGTGAGATTAGAATACCATTAACAGTTAAATTGCATAAAGCATCTAAAATAGCGATAGAAAAAATTGAATCTGCTGGTGGAAAATTCGAGGAGATAGTATGAGGAAGTTCTTTGAAAGCATTTCTAATATATGGAAGATTCCCGACCTGCGCAGGAAGATTTTATATACTTTATTATTTATAACTGCGTATAGGTTTGGCGGGCATATTCCGTTACCGGGAATTAACCTTAAAGCTCTATCGGAATATTTTGCTGGTGGAATGGCTGGTCCATTGCAAATGTTCGACCTTTTCGTCGGTGGAGCATTGAGACGCGCTACTATTTTCGCTACTGGAATTATGCCTTATATCACCGCATCTATTATTCTACAATTGCTCGGTGCGGTTATTCCTTATTTCCAGCAGCTTCAAAAGATGGGAGAGGAAGGCAGAAGGAAAATAACATTATATACCCGCTATGGAACTCTTATTATCGCCGCTCTTCAAGGTTGGGGAATGATTATGTATCTGCGGAGTCTTCAAGGTCCATCTGGAAGAGTCGTCGCTATTAGTGATGTTTCCTTCATTTTGTTAGGTGTTCTTTCGCTTACAACAGGAGCGGCGATTATTATGTGGCTGGGAGAACTCATAACAGAAAAAGGTATCGGTAATGGTATGTCCATTCTAATTTTGGTCGGCATCATAGCCAGATTGCCTAATGCAGGAATTCAAGAATTGGTTATGGTCAAGGAAGGTGGGAGAAGCATCGTCGAACTGATTTTCATTATTGTAGGTATAATCCTTTTCACTATGGCGGCTATTTTATTAACTCAGGGGAATAGATATTTACCTGTTCAATATGCGAGAAGAGTTGTCGGTAGAAAAGTCTACGGAGGGCAAAGCACTCACCTGCCATTGAAAATTAATGCAGCAGGAGTTATCCCGATTATTTTCGCACAATCTGTGATGTTTCTACCACAAACATTCGCGAGAATACTTCCACAGGGCGCTTTCACTACTTTCCTCGACAATATGTTTTCTTATTCGAGTTTTGTGTATAATTTAATATATGCCATTCTGATTATTTTCTTCGCATATTTTTATACCGCTGTGATTTTCAACCCCGTGGATGTGGCAGATAATCTTAAAAAATATGGTGGTTTTATACCAGGAAGACGACCAGGCTCCCAAACGAGTGAATATATCGACCGAGTTTTGACAAGAATTACTTTACCAGGTTCTATAGGTTTGGCTCTGATTGCTATTTTGCCGATGTTATTCATTAGAAAGACGAATTTCTCATTCTGGTTCGGTGGAACGAGCCTGTTGATTATTGTCGGAGTCGTTATAGATACATTACAGCAAATTGAAACTCATCTGCTCGTTCGTCATTATGATGGTTTTATGAAAAAAGGTAGAATCCGCGGTAGAAGATGACACACTCTCAAAGTGTATTGATAAATTGCCTATTATACCACGCTTCGGCAGGATAATTATTGGCAAGACTTGGTCGGGTGAGGATGATTTATTTTTCATCAGTAATTGTTCATTAGTAATCGATAACCAGCAATTGATTGAATCTGTTGAATTTTGAGGGAATGTTATGTATATAGTATTCTTAGGTCCGCCAGGTTCGGGCAAAGGAACTTATTCTAATATTACAAGTAAATGGCTCGGGATACCTGTTATCGCGACAGGTGATATGCTCAGAGGTTCTATAGAGAAAGGGACACCGCTCGGGGAGAAAGTTAGAAAGTTTCTGGAATCGGGAGAACTCGTTCCCGATGATATTATGGAAAAAGTGATTTCCGATGCGCTCGATTCTGAAGCTGCTGATAATGGAATTATTTTCGATGGATTTCCGAGGACTGTTGCTCAGGCAGAGATTCTTCAGAGGCTACTTGAAAACCGCGGCAATAAATTAGACCTCGTTATCGAATTATATTCAGACGACGATGAAATTATTCGCAGGTTGAGCAATCGGCGGGTCTGCCCCAAATGTAATGCGATATACAATTTGATAACTAGTCCGCCGAAGGACGATAACAAATGCGATATTTGCGGAACTCGACTGATTCAAAGAGAAGATGACAAGCCTGAAACTATTCGGCACAGATTGAGTGTATATAGAAAACAAACGGCTCCGCTTTTGGAGTTCTATCGTAACCAGAAGGATTTGAAATATTTCATTATAGACACAAATGGTATTCCGGAACTTGCGAGAAATGCTATTAGAAAGAAACTATTAGAAAATGGAATTATTTAGAACTAAGGTCGTATTTTAATGATAATAAAGAAAAATAGCGAACAGATTAAAGGGATACGAGAGGCTGGACGGATTGTTGCTGAGGCTATTGCGGGAATGGCGGAAGCAGTGAAACCTGGTATGACAACAAAAGAGCTCGAAAATGTTGCTCGAAAGATATTTGAGAAAAATAATGCACAATCGGCGTTTCTCGGCTATCGACCTGGACGCAGAATGCCTGCATATCCGGGATTTATCTGTATATCGATAAACGATGAAATCGTCCACGGGATACCTGGTAATAAAGTAATCGACTATGGTGACCTCGTAAGCGTCGATGTCGGTTCGCTGTATAATGGTTTTGTCGGCGATGCCGCTGCTACTTATATTATGGAGGGAGCATCGAAGGAGGCGAAAAGGTTGGCTTGGGTAACATATAATGCTCTTCATAAGGGAATCGATGCGGCAAAAGTAGGCGGCAAAATATCGGATATTTCTCGTGCTGTGCAAAGTTATGTCGAGTCGAATGGATACTCGGTCGTAAGGGATTTGGTCGGTCATGGGGTCGGTATTCATCTTCACGAGGAACCACAAGTGCCGAATTTTGTTGACAATTCTATGTCCGATGCGTATATTTTCTCTGGAATGACGATTGCGATAGAACCGATGGTCTGTGAAAAAAATTATTTTACAATAACCGATAGAGATGGTTGGACTGTTCGCACAGCAGATAGCGGTCTGTCGGCACATTTTGAACATAGTATCGCTATCACAGATGAGGGGACCCAAATTATGACAGTGCTGTCGGATGGCTCGGAACCTTATGTTCCACCAGAACCATAGACGGATACAGTATGGGTGATATATTATGGCGAAAAAAAACGATACAATACAAGTGGAAGGAATCGTAGTCGAGGCTTTACCGAATACCACATTTCGCGTAAAACTCGATAATAATCATATAATTTTGGCTTATATTTCTGGCAGGATGAGGAAAAATTATATCAGGATACTGCCTGGGGACAGAGTTACAGTCGAATTGACCCCTTACGATTTGACTAAGGGTAGAATAATATATCGATATAAATAATGGAGGATTATAAAATGAAAGTAAGAGCATCGGTAAAAAAGATTTGTAGTAAATGTAAAATCATAAAGCGTAAAGGCAAGGTTATGGTTATATGCGAGAATCCGAGGCATAAGCAGCGTCAGGGTTAATTGCCTTTGCATATCAACTATATTTTTATCGGAGGAAATTATGGCTCGATTAGCAGGAATTGACCTTCCAAAAAACAAACGAATCGATGTTGCGCTCACTTATCTTTATGGAATCGGATGGACAAGGTCGAGATTCATACTGGCACATACTGGTATCGACCCGGCAAAGCGTGTGGGAGAATTAGCCGATGAGGAAATAGCGAAACTTCGACAGTTCATCGATGAAAATTATAAGGTAGAGGGTGCACTGCGGGCGGAGGTTACAAATAATATCAAAAGGCTCATCGATATAAAATGTTATCGTGGAATGCGTCATAGAGCGGGATTGCCTGTTCGTGGTCAGAGAACTCGCGATAATGCTCGAACCCGTAAGGGACCTCGCCCGAGAATCGGCGGGAAAAAGGGAAAGTAATTTAGATAAAATAGATATAGAAAATAATCGGTTCTATTTTGAACTAAAAATATTGGAGGTTCGATAAATTGGCAAAACGAAGAACAGTTAAAAAGGTTAAGAAAGTTGCACCCGAGTATGGCGTCGTGCATATTCATTCTACTTTTAACAATACTATAATAAATATCACGGATGCGCAGGGGAACACTATCGCCTGGTCATCTGGTGGAAAAATCGGCTTTAAGGGCTCGAAAAAATCCACGCCTTATGCATCGCAGCTCGCATCGCGAGCGGCATCTCAGGAGGCTTACGATGCAGGAATGCGAAAGGTGGAAGTCTGGATTAAAGGACCAGGACCAGGTAAGGAAGCCGCTGTCAGAACTTTACCCGTATCTGGTCTCCAAATTACGAGAGTTAAGGATATAACCCCGCTACCATTCGGAGGTTGTCGCCCTAAAAAGAAAAGAAGAGTATAGGCGGCTTAAATTTTAATCAAATTTTCTCTACGAATTGCCCCGATTTTGTCGGGGTTTTTTATTTAGATTACCTGTTATGTCATATTTGATTTTTTTTAAGAATTTCCTTGACAGGATTGGAATTGAAAACATATTAGAACATACGCATATGAACATATATCAACATAACATATCGTTGGAGGTTATGTTTCAGGCACTCGCTTCACCTGTTAGAATAGAGATAGTGAACCTGCTTGGAACGGGAAGATGTTGCGTCAATTGTATTGCAAAGGAACTGGGGCTTCCGCAGACCGTTGTTTCTCAGCATCTCAGAGTTCTGCGTCTCGCTGGAATCGTCGAATCCGACAAGCAGGGGAAATTTATACATTATTCGATTAACAGAAATGCAATCGACTCTCTGCGGGATTTTTTAAAATCATTGTGTAATTGTCATTCGAATTCAGATGAAGAAAGTTCAGAATCTAAAAAGATTAAACA
>CAYRNI010000012.1:0-7371 GCA_964425665.1 uncultured bacterium | reverse complement strand
AACAGTATAGAAAAGAACTGGAAGCCGAACTCTCCGCTGTAAATGAACTTCTGAAAGAAAAGATTTGAGAAAATTCAGATTCGTATAGGATTAGTGAAATCGAAGGCAGGAAAATTGTGAAAATATATTTTATCGGCGGATTGTAATTGCGGTGGCTTATTCCCATCCGTAGAAAATTTTATGGGGGTAATTATGCAAAATCAAGAATTTCCACACATTTTCAGAAAAATTAAAATTGGCGAAGTTGAATTGAAAAATCGGACAATATTTCCGCCGATATCTACAAATTTCGCCGATGAATATGGGCATCTGACAGAAAAATTCATAAATCACTATGTCAGACGGGCGAAAGGTGGTGTCGCACTCGTAATAGTGGAGAACTCCTGCATCGATTACCCCGAGGCGAAAAAGGGAGCATTTCAACCCTCTATCGATTCATACGAATTCTGCGATGATTGGAAAAATCTCACAGCGGAAGTTCACAAACACGATTGTAAAATTTCTGTAGAGCTTGCCCACCCTGGTTTTTCCGAAAGGAATGTCGATTCACTACCCGACGAAAAAATAGAAGGGATAGTAGAAAAATATGCTAATTCAGCAGAAATCGCCAAAAATTCAGGATTCGATATGGTCGAAATCCAAGCTGCTCACGGGCTGTTGGTAAATCAGTTTTTATCGCCGCTGACAAATCATCGGAAGGACAAATGGGGTAAATTGACCGCGTTCGCGGTTGCTATCAGAGAGAAAATCGCCGAAAAATGTGGTGAAAATTTCCCCGTATCCATAAGACTCGCTGTGGATGATTTAAAAGTCGGTGGTATAGACGGCAAACTCGGTAGTGAAATCGCTTATGAACTCGCAGATGCGGGATACGATATGATTCAAGCGGATATCGGTCTCGGTCCTAAGGAAAAAAGACTCGAACCGATGCCATACCAGGAGGGTTGGCGTGCGTATCTCGCCCAAAGAATTTTGCCCATCGATGTTCCAGTGACAGCCGTGGGAATGATTAGAAGTCCCGAAATCGCCGAAGATATCCTCGAAAACGGAGTCGACCTTGTCGCTCTCGGAAGAACCTTAATCGCCGACCCCGATTGGGTAAATAAAGTTCGCGATGGCAAAATCGAACTGATTAGAAAATGTATCGGTTGCAGCGAATGTATTAAAGCCAGACACGATGAGGATGTCGCTATAAGATGCGGAGTGAATCCGAATGTGGGCAATGAAGAAGAAATCACTCCGACTAAATCGGTTAAAACGGTGGCTGTTGTCGGTTGCGGACCCGCTGGTCTCGAAGCGGCAGAAATCTCTGCTATCCGTGGTCATAATGTCCATCTCTTTTGCGAAAAATTTGGCGGACAACTCAACATCGCATCAGTTCCCCCCGGGAAGGATAAGTTGCGTTGGCTCATCGAGTATTTCAAAAATTCTCTCTCAAAATTCGACAATATAAAAATGCATAATGGAGAATTTCTCAAGGACGATATCCTCGATGTAAAACCCGATGAAATAATAATAGCCACCGGTGCTAAACCGCTTTTTCCATTTACTTACATCGATGGAATGACATTCAGCTACGATTCTGTTCTGCAGGGTGAAGTTCGATTGGAGGGGAAGAACTTGGTCGTTGCGGGGGCGGGTCTCGTTGGATGTGAAACAGCGAATTTTCTCGCCGATAAAAATAAAGTCACAGTTGTGGAAATGCTTTCGACAATCGCATCCGGTATGGAAACAATAACGAGAAATTACCTTTTGAATGAACTCAAACAGAAAGATGTGAAGATTTTGACCCGAACGAAGGTGGTTGATATCGAGGTGGGCAAAGTTATAGTCGAGAATACAGAAAGTGGCAAGCAAGATGAAATTATTTGCGATGCGATAGTGATAGCGATAGGCGGAAAGTCGTATGTTCCATTCGGGTTCGATGAAATTCATCATTCTTTAATCGGCGATGCGAAATCTGTCGGAAAAATTATCGATGCTATAAAAGAAGGATATGAAGTAGCAAAAACAATATAAAAAATGCAGGATTTTGTCATTTCGAGCGTAAGCGAGAAATCTTAAATCGTTGTTAAGCAGAAGGTTTCTTGTCGCTTCGCTCCTCGGAATGAAACCATTTTCCTATTTCGCAACAAAATAATAGTTAGGAGGTCTTGAAATGGCTGAAAAATTAGAGCCCAAATTCGCATACTGGCACGGGATAGAGAGGACAAAAATCCCTTGGTATCCCACAATAGACGAGGACAAATGTATCGGATGCAAACTATGTTTCGTATCCTGTGGGAGAAATGTTTTCGATTTCGATTTGCAAAAGAATAAGGCGGTGGTCGCAAAGGCATATAATTGTCTCGTTGGATGTTCCACCTGCGCCACGATTTGTCCTGTCAATGCGATTTCGTTTCCGGAAAGAGATATGATTCAGAAAATCGAGCGAGAGGAAAAAATTCTTTCCAAAATAAAAGACAAGGCAAAGGAAAAGAAGTTGAAGTTGGACCTCGAGAAAATTCGCAAGGAGGTTCTCGATATAATTGCTAATTCCAAAATTAAAATGGAATACGAGGCGGTCGGACACGCACTCGAAAGTAAATTGATGGAAAAAATCCATCACAGAATAAAGGATTGTAAGGTGGATATCATCGATATAAAGGTCGAATCACCTTCTCTAAAAGGATGTTGGGATTCAAAAGCCCCATCTATCGTTAAGTTCTCGCTCGTCTCGACAGAAATGGAAGATATTTCTGATTGCATCGGGGAAATCGACAAAATAATGGATGAATGCGGAATGATAATAGTTAAAAAGGAACATAAATAGCAAAATCTTCCGAAATTAAAAAAATTTGGTCAGCGATTTATACTCGATAATCGTTTCCAAAATTCGTTTGTCCATTCGTCTATTTGTGCAAAAAATTCTTCTGGGATGTTTTCAGGTTCGCCATCGTAGTTCCTGAACAGTAGCGGCTCGAAAAGTTTTTTCCCCTGAACATCGAAAAAATATTTAACGGGTAGAATCACACCGTCGAAAACCTTTTTTCCACCGCACCCTGCGATGCTTATCAGTCCACCGATACCTGTTTTTCTCGGCTCGATTTTCAAAACATATCGTCTCGCCCAAAGTGCCTGAAATCTATCGACCAACAACTTGATTTGTCCGGGAAGCGAATAAAAATACACTGGTGCAGAAATTATAACTCCATCGGCATCGAGAAAATGCTCATACATCGGTGTCAAATCATCCTCGATGACACAATCGCCAGTTTTTTTGCATTCGTTGCATTCCAGACATCCCGAAATATTTAAGTCGAGAATGTCTATCATCTCGACATTTGCACCAAATGACTCTACTTTTCGCAAAGCGTATTCCAGAAGTTTTTTGGAATTACTTTTTCGCCGACCAGAACCGACTATACCTATTATACTTTTCATCTTTTGTAAATCCCTTTTCATTTTATTGAATTAAAAATAAGTGAACGCCTGTTCATATATCCCAGCCATTATCTCGCAAATTTTTCATCGCCGATGATAAATTATCGTTTTCAGCGATAATTTCGCCGACATCTCTACCACCAGTAGCGAGAACCCATTGCAATCTCGATTTGCGTTTATAATTTATCTGTATATATACATTTTTATTAGATTGTATCATATATTTAATTACATTATATCTATTTAATAACTCTTTGTGATTCATCATATTATTATATTGCCATTTCGTTCCACGCTTGGGGATAAATGGATTCACAGAGGCTATTATTTTTCTATCTGGAAATTCACCTGCTATTTTGTTTATTTCATCGCCAACCGCTTCCACATCGGAAATTTCCTCATCGGGTAGACCGATTATGTAATATAATTTTATTTCCTTTGCGGGCAATTCTCGAACTATCGAAACTATCTTATCCACACTAAAATTTTTTCCGATTATCTTTTTCAATCGGGGCGAACCAGTTTCTGGTGCGATAGTCAATGTCCGTTGATGCGATATTTTCAAATCCTTTATCAGTTCGGAATCCAATCTATCCAACCGAAGTGAAGATGTGTATATTTCTATATTTCGCCTTTGAAAATATCTCAATAGTTCGTTCAAATCGCTATAATCTGCGATGGCAGAGCCGATAAGACCGACACGAGATATTTTATCCCCCCATTTCTCTATGGATGAGATAATCGAGTTGAGCGGAAAGTTGTGAAATGGATTGTAGATAACTGGTGTAGCACAAAACGGACATCTGAATGGGCATCCTTTCTGAATCTGCACGAGAACCATATTGGGAAATGCTGCGAAACTCGATATAATCGGCGACGATGGCGGATTTTCATCCACCGAGACGGTTCGCTGAGGCGGATTTTCCATAGTCGATGGTATCCATACGCCATTTATTTTAGATAGTTCCGCGAGTAAATCTTTTTTATCCACTATTCCTGGTGGGTTTTCCGCCAAAATCTGAAAGATTCGCTCGATACTGGAAATGCTGTCGCCGATAAAAATTGCATCGGCAACCGAAGCGAGCGGATACGGATTTATCATCGCGGCTGCCCCGCCGATTATCAATATTTTTCCCTTTCGCTCGCTGCTTTTGATTGGAACTTCCGCCCGACGCAGAAGTGATAAAAGGTTCAAAAAATCGAGTTCGAACGACAGCGACACCGCTATTATAGGGAACGATGCGAGCGGCTCACCCGCCTCCAACGATAACGGCTCGCTACCGAAAAACCTTTGTGGAAAGATTTGTGGAAATCGATGCATTATCTCGAAAATTTTTAAAAAACCGAGGTTCGATATGCCCGTTCGATAGTCGTTCGGAAAAACTGCCGCTGCCCGAACTGTCCATTTCTTCGAATGGTCGGGCAGAAGTGAAATTTCCGATTTTAATAATTTTTCCCGTGTAAAATATGCCATAACAAAAAAATACAAAATTACTACCGATATGCCAATGTTTTATCGCCAAATTGGCGTAAGCCATTTTTAAATGGGTTTGTTTCGGGAATTTTCCACATATATTCCCGATGAAATTTATTGATTGAGTGTCCATATAAACCCTCTTGCGCTCCGTGAACTTGTCACCCTTAATCAAGAGGGACAGACGAACGCACAGCATAATGTCAGAGGGTTAAACAAAGACCTACCCTCGACAATTCCGAACATCAGTGAAAAGGCGAAACGGCGATATTTTATTATGCAGGTTGGGAACGAAACAATCGGCTCACAGCACCACTACCTAAGATACTCGACCTACTAACAAAATTCTTTATATTACGGTGTAAATTAGACAAAATTCGATTATTTTCACTTGACACAGAAAAAGAAGTATTTATTTTTCCAAAGAGTTCACAAAATAAAAGGAGGTTTCCTATGAGGAGCTGGATGTGGTTGTTTATCGTGGTGGCACTGGTAGGACTTGTCGGTGCCGACGATGTAGTCAATGCTAATCTCAAACCCATTAATGGCGTTAACTGGAAATTTACTCACCAATACTTAAATCTTAGGCACCATCCGAATACTACTAAAGCGGCATTGGATTATCCCGAATATCTCGGAGCTCACGCCGATACGGTCGGTTGGACATATTACGATATGCAGCACAATTATACTTGTGGAAGAAATGTCGCTGTGGATGATGCTGGCGGAGTTCATATAGTATGGATGCGTGCCGACGAAGCTACTTTCGCCGATAGGCATATCCATTATAATTATATAAATCCAGAGGGAACATTATTGAATGCCCCAACGATGACTATCCCAGTTGAAAGTTCAGATAGAGGTGGTTATACGACTATCGCTTTGGCACAACTTCCTCCAATGTTCGATACATCTGCTGCCACGGTAGATGTTCCTGTTGTAGCATTTCACGCTAACTACTCATCTCTCGGCTCTGACCCACACACGGATGTTGTCTGGGATGGTATATATCGTCTCGTCGGTGAAACGGCTCATGGTGGATTCGGCGGTAGTGAGAGCGGTTCGCCGCTTCCTGGCTCTGGTTCTTTGCCACCGATTGCGTATACTAATACCCCGCAGTATGAGGATTATCATCCAGAATTCTACGATTGCTCGCGGGTCGAAGATGCTGCGGCAATCTGGCCTGTGATTGCAACAGATGGTGAAAATGTGTATCTTGCGTCGACAAATTCTCTCCATGATACCGTAAACATTTGTGGCACGGAGTTTGGTAGTTGGGTTATTTTCCACGCAGGAACTCCAGAATACGATGCGTCCAACTACATCAGTTATTATGCATTCGGTGACCCTTTACTTCTCGACGAACAAACCTCTATCACTGTCGACCTCGCCGTGGACCATATAAATGGGACACTCGCAGCGATTTATCAGCACGAAGGACATCCCAATACTTGTCCGGATTCACTTGCAGGTTCGCACTATCCCGAGGAATTCGTGTATAGAACATCGACCGACAACGGTGTTACTTGGAGCGAGAGGCAAACTATTATTGGATATTCTGGAACCGTTCCCGAATTCGATGACCTCGATACTTTCATAACACCTATGGTCTATTGGGATACAGTTAGTGCTGCTGAAACTGTGTGGGTTGCTAAAATGGATACATATTTTATTGCATATAATCCTAATGCAATTGTGAGTGCTATCTATGTCGATGGTGTTCTTCATATCGCTATGGAGGCTTGGATGTTTTCGTATAGTTCCGATAATCCTTACGATGACGACCCTTGCCATCCGTATTATCTTCTCGGCACTGCGATTATATACTGGAACAGCGAAGATAGAGAGATAATCCCGATTTGTCGTTTCGCCTATGGTCGTGCATCTTATATAACATATAATAATTCAGATTATGTAAATGCTTACGAGCATTCATTGGACCCATCTATCGCTGCCGATGATGAGGGCAATTTGTTTATTACCTGGGACCAGTGCTGGGCAGATGTTTATGATTTCCATCGTGATTCTACATATATAAACTGGGTTTATGCCAATGCTGGGACTCTCGATGCTACACAAATTGCAGAATACGATAGTTTAGCCGATAGTGTATATTTAGACCAAAGTGCTGCTGGGATGGCGAATGAAGATATTTATGGTGTCGCATCTAAGGATGGTGGAAGAACATGGAGCGAACCATACAATATCTCAAAGACTTACTCTTGGGGTGCAGAGGCTGGCGAATGTCTTTCGGAATTGAATACATCCCTTGCACTGAAAGTCGATGATTATCTTCATATATTCACAGTTCTCGACCTCGATGCTGGTGAAGATCTCAGAGATTGTGGTACCACTGTCAACAATCCGATTCTTCATATAGCCATTCCGAAAGATAGCCTATTAGTTCGTGCTCCAGACGGAATTAAGGAGGCTCGTTCCCATAAACCTGTAAAACTCGCTATTTCAGCATATCC
>CAYRNI010000011.1:25404-30934 GCA_964425665.1 uncultured bacterium | reverse complement strand
CTCGTATCCGGCGGAATGGACAGTGCAACCGCACTCGGTATCGCTGCATCCGAAGGATACAGGCTCGCGCTCATCCATTTCGACTACGGACAGCGAAATCGGATAAAAGAGCAAGAGGCGTTCGATAAACTCGCAAAACACTATGAAGCCGAAAATACACTCGTCGTGCCGATGGATTTTTTAAAAATCATCGGCGGTTCGGCACTTACAGATGAATCCATCCCTGTTCCCGAGAAAAAGCCATCGGAAAACGAAATACCCATAACTTATGTTCCATTCCGCAACGGGATAATGCTTTCCATCGCTGCTGCCTGGGCTGAGGTCATCGGTGCTAAAAAAATCTTTACAGGCTTTGTCGAGGAGGATAGTTCCGGCTATCCCGACTGCCGCGAGATTTTCGTAAAGTCGATGAACGAATCCATCAATCTCGGCAGACGACCCGAAAGTGCTGTGGATATTATCGCACCGCTTCTGCATCTCAAAAAATCGGAAATCGTAAAAATAGGGACCAAACTCGGAGTGCCATACGAATTCACCTGGTCCTGTTATCTCGGCGGAGAAAAGCAATGCGGAAAATGCCCCGCCTGCCGTCTCAGAAAAAGAGCCTTCGCAGAGGCAGGAATCGAGGACCCCGTAAAATATTCGGATATTATGGAATAAGCCTCCGCTTAATCTCAATAGCGCGAAAATCAATTCGTATATACTTCTTTAATCGCCTCGACCATCTTTTTCAGCGTCTCGATTCGGATAAATTCATCTGGCATATGGAATCGCGAATCCGAATCTATCGCTCCGAAGGCTATTGTAGGAATGCCGAGATTATGCAAAAATGGTCCATCGTTTCCGCCGAGTTCCGCAGCAAATCCTATATCCTCGAATGCTCTCTCGATTTTCGCCCTGAATCGCTCCACCGCCGGCGTGATTTCCTGCAAATATCCTTGATGACCATATAGAAATTCCAGCCGAGCATCGATTCCTGTTTTCTCTCGGATTTTCTCGAAGAAATTTTTAAATTCCTTTTTAACATCGTCCCGTTTTTCCTCCGGCAGAAATCTCAAATCGAAACGAGCCTCTGCGGTTTCGGGTATCACATTCGTTTTGACACCAGCAGAGAGCATAGTTATCGAAAATCTGCCCCAAACTTCGGGATATGGACAATTCGGTGGAGATTTCGCAACAGAACGCTTCTGAGCGGCAATCTTCTCATACTCGCGGATTTCCGTTAGAAACTCCAAAAGGCGATGCACAGCATTATTCGCCTTATGTGGATAGCCCGCGTGTCCACCCTTGCCGTGAACGACAATTTTCCCGCCGAGAACACCTGACGAGCCTATACCCACAAATTCCGTCGATGAATCGGCAATCCAGGCGAGCGAAACATCTTTCAGCCAGTCCGCATAATTTTTTGTGATGAAACCGAGACCATCCTCCCCGCCGATTTCCTCATCGCAGGTGAACAGAACCTTGATACCTACTTTCGGCTCGATATCTGCCATAGCAGACAAGAACGCAGCGATTGCACCCTTGTCATCGGATGAACCTCTGCCGAACAATTTCCCATCGCGCTCGGTGAGTTGCCAGGGGTCGGTGTGCCAGTTATCATCCACAGGAACGACATCGAAATGAGAAGAATATAGGATAGTATTTCCCTCGCCGGTATTTTTTTCTGCCATAACATTCGGTTTCGCTCTCGTGCCATCCCCACCATCGACGATTTTTGTCTCGAAACCGAGATTTCTTAGCGACTCCGCGATAAAATTCGCACATTCCTCATAATCCTTGCCCGCTATGCTTTCTGTCTCGAACGATACGAGTTTCCTCAAAATTTCTACTGTATCCATTTTAATCCTCCATTTGTTGTCGAGAAAAATTTTAAAAATTATTTTATAACTATAATTTCGTCGGCTTCGGTTTCTTCTGGAAATTCGAGTTCATCGAACTGCTCTCGTATAACAAATTCAGGAACAATCCGCTTGCGATTGCGGTTTCTTTTCAATGCCTCTTCGAGGGGAATGTCGAAAAAAACAATAGTCCTTTCCGCGCCGAATTTTTTCGCAATAGCCAGAACCTCCTTCCTGCTGGATATCGTAGTCGATGTTGCATCCCAAACAGCGGATTGCCCCTCGGCGAGAACCCGATTCAACTCGGCGAGACAATACCGATATGCCAGCGGGCTTTGAGTAGCATCCCCAGGGTCCAGCGATAGAATTCCACGAACCCTATCCATACTTATCCATTCGTAATCGGGATATTCCCCGCGAACATATGTGGTCTTACCCGAACCAGCAACACCGATTGTCAAAACGAGTTCAAAATTTTTTCGCCTGTTTTCCATATCGAAAAATTAAATTTCACCACTCGCTTTTCAAAGGTCTTTTCATAAGGTTTCTAACCTCATCGGCGGGGGAATAATTTTCCCAGACGATTCTGTGAACCGAACGAGCGATTGGCAGTTCTATACCGAATTTCTCCGCGAAATGAAGTGCACCGAATGTGGTATAAATCCCTTCGGCAATATGTTTCATACCGCCGAGAATTTCCTTCGCTTTTCTGCCTCTGCCGATTTCTAAACCCACCGAGTAATTTCGACTCTTATCGCTCGTGCAGGTCAGAACCATATCGCCGAGACCGGCAATTCCGAAAAGAGTTTCTTTCTCGGCTTCCATAGCGATGCCCAACCGGACGAGTTCCGATAATCCCCGCGTGATAAGTGCTGCACGGGTATTCTGACCGAGCCCGAGACCATCGGAAATGCCCGCAGCAAGTGCGATTATGTTCTTATACGCCCCGCCCAATGAAACACCCAGCGGGTCGGAACTACGATACACTCTCATATGAACATCCGAAATCGAATGCTGTATATCGACGGTGATATTCGGCTTATTCGATGCCGCCACCATAACAGTAGGTTTTCCCAGAGCGACTTCCTCGGCGAAACTCGGACCGGACAGCACCGCAATATCTTCACTGTCGAATGTCTCCGCGAGTATCTGATATGGAAATTTCCAACTCTCCCGCTCGATACCCTTAGACATAGCGATGTGAACAGCATTCACCTTCGGAACCGCACTTTTCGCTATGCTACGCAAAAATTGAGTAGGCACTACCCAAAATATTTTATCGGCGCCCGAAACCACCTCACCGATATCGGCTTTTGGGACAATATTTCCCGGAATTTTGATTCCTGGCAGAAAATCGTGATTTCTTCGTTCCTTTTCCAGCGAATACAAAACCTTTCTCTCACGCACCCACAGGAACGGGTTCATTCCCAACCTCGCGAGATGAATAGCGAACGCGGTCCCCCAAGCACCTGCACCGATTATTGCAATCTTCGAACTCATAGAAATTTATTATTTCCCCTTAATTAAATCCCTGAATTGCTTCGTATTTTTTATCGGTTCCAGTTCGCCATCCTGAGCGGCGATATCGCGGTAATCAGGCACGAGTTCGATTGCCCTACCGATTTCGTTCAGTGCCTCGGTATCCTTTTTCTGCGCGAGAAGAATAAGCCCTTTATAATAATGTGCCGATGCCAAATCGGAATAAATCGCCAGTGCAGAATCCACCGCCCAAAGTGCACTGTCATTTTTCCCGATGTAGTGATAAGCGACACCGAGTTGAACCCAACTTACAGGTTCATCAGGGAAAAGCGAAACCACCTTATAGCCGAACGAAATCACACTATCGTATTTCTCTGCGTGATTATACACCACGAGTTTATTCACCATCGCACTCAGATATACTGTGTCCAGTTGAATCGCTTTATCGAGCACAGTCAAGGCGGACTTATAATCGCCCAGTTGGTCGTAGACGATGGCGAGACTATTATATAGTTCAGGGTCGTCGTCCTTTCTATCGATAGCATTCTCGTAGCATATTTTCGTATTCTGATAATCCTTCTGTCTGCGGTAGATTTGAGCCATATATATCCACGGGTCGGCATCGTCATTGTCGAATATAGCGGCTTTTTTATAGCATTCCAATGCGATAGAATCCTGATGAAGCATATCGTATGCTGTCGCCATATTGAACCAAGCGGGAGCGAGTGTGCTATCCTTTTCGAGCGCTTTTTTCCAAAGCTCTATAGCACCTTTAATATCGCCCCCCTGAAATAGATTCGTCCCGAGAGTGAACTCCTGCGGCGGCTTTTTCGATTTATTCTTTTCAGCATTCTGCTGACCGAAAAGAACACCGACTACAAGTATTATCGCCAGTAATATTTTTTTGCTCATAGTTTTCTCCTGTGTGAAATTTGAATAGACAAGATAAATCGCATCGAGCGAATTCGCAAGAATATTATACCCGAAGATAATACGATTATGAACCTTGTTCTATACTCCGCCCTCTATCAGAAATTCATCCATAAATTTTTCGGCTTCGACAAAAGCATCATCGAGGAATAAACCTTTGGCGAGTTCGGTTGCGAGTGCCGATGACAAAGCACAACCCGTGCCGCGAACATTAAAATTTAGTCGCTCACGCCTGTATTCGAATGTCGTTTCGGAAGTGACCAAAATATCCTCGACGATTGGATTTTTCGAATGTCCACCTTTGAGTAAAATGCCGTCGAATCCGTATCTTTCCACCATCTCACGCAGAAATTTTTCGGTCAGGGATTCATCGTCGGTGTGGAAAAGAACGCGGGCTTCGGGGATATTCGGCGTGAGAACACTTACGACCGGTGCGAGAACCTCGAAAATTCTATGAATATCATTCGGCTCGACCAGTGGAAGACCATCGGAAGTTTGCAGAACAGGGTCCCACACCACCGGACATTTCAATTTGACAAGTTCGCTTACAATGTATTCGGCGGAATCGAGAACTGGCATCATTCCGATTTTAACGGCATCGGGATTTATCTGAGCAAGGATTTGACTTATCACCGCACGAGCTAATTCCTCGGCGATGCTGTAAAAATCGTATCCCTTTTCCAAATCTTGAACAGTGATGGCGGATGTCATTCCGGCGGCGTCTCCACCGAGCCTATCCACAACTACACTATCCAATATGAACCCCGCCTTGCCCGACGGGTCGAGACCGGAAATAATAAATACCATCGGCTTACGCTTTTTCTTAATATCGTTCATTAAATTTTTTGAAACAATTTTGCAAAAAACTTGTCTATATGTTCGAGGAGCAAGAAAACAAAATTTTTCAGGGAGGTCAAGATGTTTTGGTTAGGGATAATAATAGGTGTGGGAATAATGCTCGGAGCATTTACGGAACTGAGCGGTGAAATCCGAAAGCAAATGAACAATTTTTCTAAAATATTTATTCCACTATTGGTGATACTCGCCATCGGATTTATCTTCGCTTCACCGGCGTTCGGTGGGGACAGTTCTGCGGTGCAAAGTTCGGTAGATTCATCGCAAAAAGATTCAACAACCGCTCAAAGTTCGACTCACTCGTTTTCGATGAAATTCGGTCCCGTAAAGTTTTTTTCGATGAACATAGATACACTCAACCCAACACAGATGAAAATTATAGTTATGGACGATACGGTTTCATTGGACATCGACACATCGCAGAT
>CAYRNI010000011.1:10770-25304 GCA_964425665.1 uncultured bacterium | reverse complement strand
TGCTGTTTATATTATTATATGTCAGATGGCGCTGGGTTCACGCCGAACGGATGAAAGCATTGGAAACAGGCATAGTCATACCCGAAAAAACTAATGGCAAACAGCCGATTGTCTATCTGCGTAAAGGTCTCGTGCTCGCTTTAATCGGAATCGGCTTCCTGATTACGATGACCTACACATCGGGTTTCGGCGCGGTATTCGGTGCGATTTTCCTTATGTGGGGACTCGGATATTTGCTTTGGTATTTCATAGCGGGTAAAAAAGACAATAATAAGAATCCGAATGGACACGACGAAGATAGAGATTGAAAAATTAAAACAGGGCGATGCCGATAGTTGGGAGAAACTCGTTTCATCGACATCGCCTAAACTGTTCGCTCTTTTCGGTTCGATGCTCGGTATTCCTGATAGTTTATCCCGCGAACTCGTCTCGGAGGTATATGTGAAAGCGTTCAAGAACATAGCGAACTTTCGCGGGGAAGCAAACATAAACACCTGGATTTCAGTAATCGCGACGAACCTAGCGAGGGATTATATAAGGAAACAGTCTAAAGAACGAACTATGGTATCACTGGATAAAACCGCCGAGATAGCAGCAAAAACACCTACGCCGAAATTCGAGAATAGAGAAATTATCGAAATTTTAGCGGAATTACCCGAAAATTATCGGCGAGCATTGACACTCTATTACCTCGAAGAGCACAAATACGAGCGAATTGCACAAATAATGAATTTACCGATTGGAACAGTAAAAACACTGCTTCATAGAGGGAAAAAAATGTTGAGAAAAAAATATATCCAAAAATACGGAAGGTTTGAAAATGAAAGGTGAATGCAAAAAATACGACGACCTCATAGAACTTTATGTTCTCGGCGAACTTTCGGAAGAACTCACTCGTGAAATCGATGAACATATAAAAGTGTGTGATAGTTGCAGATTGAAGGTCGAAACAGCGAAGTTAATCGAGAAATCACTGACCCCGGAACCGAGAACTTCACCACCTGGGTTCGCTCGTGCCGTAGCACTGAACATATCGGACATAGCACAGTCGAAGAAAGTGCCTACATACGGGAAACTGGATGTCTGGTGGCTCGCCCCTTGGTTAGCTGGAGTAACGATGATACTTTTCATTCTAACAAAAATATTCGCACCACATATCCCATCGCTCACTCATCTCGCACCGAGAATTATCGCGAATCCACTGACACTGGTAGCATCCATTACAATTCTGCTTATGATGATAACATCTACTATCTCGATTGCGATAATAGGTATTGCATATCAAAAGTTGAAATAAAAATAAATAAGGGCAAAATAATCTTTCATCGTCATATAAAAAAAGCTCGCTTATAGCGAGCCTTTTCAAAATAAAGTTCGATAATCGAAATTACGCTTCACCATCGAATGCGATACAGGTAACCGTTCTCGTTATACCCGGGATGTGGCGAATTGAACCGATAATTTCATTTCTGAGTTCGTCGATTGTATCCGCCTCGACATAACACACGACATCGTGCAAACCTGTCACCACACGAGCGTTGACAACCCCTGTAAGTTTTCGGAGTTCTGCAACCACATTGAGTTCCTCACCTGTCGCCACATTGATAAGCATATAGGCTCCTGGTCTCATACTACGCCTCCTGCGTTTTGTTATACTATAATTTTTTCAGACTTAACAAATATTGCACCCTATCTGAGAAAGTCAACAATTTTTTCTATGGGTGAAGATAAATATTCGAGACTTTCAAAGTGCAATTATCGAGAACAAAAATCCAATACCCTTGACCGGGTTCCAGAACATTCGAATTGTAATAAGAATGATATGCGGAATCGTATCCGAGGCAAATCGACCTCATAATAGCATCGCTCGGCTCTGACGGCTGTTCGAGCCAATACCCCGATTCCGACGGCGCTCCGAGCATATACCAACCAGGTCTTAATGCCTTCTCGAATTTCAAAAGCCGATTGCCAGAAATCGTATAGTCGCCATTCTCCCCATTAAAAATCCAATATGCCTGCCCAGGCTTAAATGAACTCGATATATTATATGCTCCAAAATTCTGGTCGAAATAGAATACATTCGTTCCAATCATATCGGGAAAAACATCGGTTGCTACAATACTGTCGGCGGCGAATGGAAGCGATACCAAATTCCATCCTCGAACGAGATGAATCGTTATCTCATAAGGTGAAACATAGTGATAATAGATATATACCGTATCACCAGCACTAACACCGATAGAATTCAGCGATTTCATATCGAGAGTGTCGCCGATGAAACAGCCGCTCCATATACGATTTATATCCCAATTGATTTTGCCATCGGAATCGGACACAAGCGGATATATAAGTGTTCTATCGCCGAGATGACGCAAATCTCTCGTCAGGTGATACGAATCCCCTGTGACGAAGTATATATTTCCGCCATCGGGAAGTGGTGGCGGGTCGATACGGTCGATTATTCTATCGTAATTATCCGTCGCGAGGGGATGCAGACCAAATGAAGCCGAATCGAGTCTAGTTCCTCCCTCCGTTTCGAGATAAACCATCGCCGACCAGTATGGAAGAACTTGGTCACCGATAACGAGTATCCCATCGCTCAATATCGGTATCGGATTCCCCGAATTCACGAGTGCATCGCTCAAAGTCACATTTGTAGCGTAGCCCTCCTCGGCATTCGAATTGACCGAATATTGGATTCTCGCGACCTCACCTGAAATCGGCAAAGGCTCCGTTCCAGACAATTCGATAGTTATATGTCCTTCACCAATCGAACTAACATATACAGTCCAATCGGCTGGAAGTTCGGCTCCACCGACAGCACCTGTCGGAAGAACAATATCCGGATTAGTAGAAACTGTGAAACGAATTCTCGTCACATCGTTATCGTAGAGATTTCCGATTCTAACGGAAACCTCAGCCTCCGTTCCAGTAGCATAAGTCACCGATGGCACAGAAATCAAGAGATAGTTCGATGGCTCAGCGGGTGTAATATGCAAAATAACCTCGATTACATTATCGGATGAAGTAGGATTGGTAGCGTAAATATGGATTTCGCCGGTATAATCTCCTGTGTCCATATCTGCTGAAACAACGAAGTTCAAATTTTCGATTTCCATCGGATATAGATAATCACTCATAATCGATGATGAAATCCACTCTGCCATACCTGTTATCTCGAAATACCCCTCTGCATCGCCGAGATTCTGAAATGTAATCTCGATTGTATCAGAAGAACCTTGTTCGACAGTAAGTTCTATCGACGATGGATACACAACAACATTTGGGATACCGCCCGGTGAACCGAGAACAAGCGTCCCATAAGTCGCGGGGTCGAGTTCACTCGATGACGATGTCCAAGCGAAATATGTCGTAGTCGAGTCCGCACCATCGAGCATAAAACCGAGAGAATCGCCCGGCTGACTTCCGAGATGTTCATCATCGCCTAATGGAATAGAAAATTCCAAAATCACACCATCTTCCGTATCTCTCCAAGCCGATGTAGATGTAGTCATCGGGACACTCGTCCCTCGTGCAGCCGTTCCGCCAACATCAGCAATAGGCTGGAAATAATTTCCGATTTCATCGCCGTAGCGGAAGAAACATCTCCCCTCATCCGATGGCAAACCATCCCACCAATCGGAATTATCATCATCGAAATAGAAGGAGAAATCTGTTCCCGCTGTAATCGAACCTGTGTATTGGATATATCCATAAAGTCTATCCGCAGTATTCACAAAGCAGAATGTTTCGCCGGGAGCAATTTCCACCTGCGTTCCTCTCGTCCATATAGAATCATCCAGATAGCCATCTACCACGGGTGGATGTTCGACCCAAGCCGAATATATCCGTGAGGATACATCATTACAGGCGCCAGCCGCAACATTCGACTGAGAACTATTCCCATCGGGAACACTATATATCGCTTTAACCGCATAATAATAGGTATACCCGCAATCTATGGATGCATCGTTATAAGTGTTCATCTCGCTGGTTCCAATCGAGACGAATCCTGAATCGGACTCGGTGCTTCTATAAATCTCATATCCAACCAAAGTCACAGGATAGCCCAAATCGATTGCCTCAGGTCTATCCCAAAGAAGCGGAATCGAGCCGAAATACCCCGAGTATGCCACGAGATTTATCGGTGCAAACACAGGGTCGGTAATTTTCATAACATCGATAGGAAATGTAAGTTCGGTAGTATCCTCGCCATCGGTGACAGCAACCGTAATATCGTAATGTCCCTCACCGAGATACCAAGGTGGCATCCATAGAAATGTGCCATCATCGAAAAGGAACATACTGTCGAGACCATCGATAAGGAAAAACCAAATCGAATCGCCGTCGGCATCCTCGGCTGTGAAATCGAAATCGTATGGAACACCAGAAATCGCGATAGAATCGGGAACTCCACAGGTGAAAAATGGCGCATCGTTCTCGTGCTCGACCGTTATATCCACACTATCGCCGACTATATACCCACCGTGATAAGCATAAATATAGACATAAGTCGAACCGTAATAGTCAGGTGTAAGATGAATCCAAAGTTCCGAACTATCGGCACCGGCGAAATATGTCTCAATACCCGCTCCATCATCCACCGAATAAATCAATCCCGATGGAATGAACACATCTTCGAGGTCTGCAAGCATAAAATCGGGATTATCCTCTTCGACAGTGGTATCTGCTATGTGATTTGCAACTCCCATCGTAATGCAATTTGCCAAAACGCTCATTTGAGAGCGATTACCTTCATCGTCGATAGCGAAAATCGCGAACCAATACTCCGTCGCAGGCTCGAGACCAGTAACCCAATAATATTCCTCTGTGCCAGGGTTGTGAGGAAACATCGCGACATCGTATTCTGTAAGAGTATCCCAATCGTCCGGATAGAACGAGTGTGTAGCGTATCTGATTTCATAACTCGCGGCTCGACCGCCAGAAAAACCATCATCGCCAGGAGCTAACCAGGTAAGTTGAATTCCCGACGGACTGAAATCTGCGCAGGCAAGCGATGTGATTCTCGCAGGCGGGATAGTATCGACTGTCGTGGTCTCGTGAGGGCAGGTATCGGTTGTAAAATCCACAACAGCGAGCGGAGAAGCATTGCCGACATCGTCGAATGCATAACCTGCAATCCAATAGTGAATATTCTCCTCGAGGTCCACAATATCGACAGATTGTTCTGTGCCGTAAGCAGCAGGTGCGGGAACATCCTCTATTAAAATACCAGTGGTGAAATTCGCACTATCCAGTTCGAAATCGGCATAGCGAAATTCGTAGTGGTCGGCGATTCCGTTCGTGTCATCGTCGCCCGGAGCAAACCAACTAATCGTCGCAGTGCTGCAAGTAACCGCATCGACATCGAAATCGAACGCATTAGGTGGAATCGTATCGGGAACTTCTGGCAAGATAACTTCGACAACATTCGAGAGTCCACTCCAATTCGGCACTTCATCGCCGACTTTGCAAGCGAAATAATATATCCCCGCAGGGACGAGACCCTCGACCCACATCCCTTGAACAGTCCCCGATGTCTCGGGAACAGGAACGCCAGATACAGGCGTGCAAATATCCCAATTGGCATCTGTAATAGGCGAATCGAAATATCTCAAATCGCATACCGATGCGATACCATCGAACCCATCGTCGCCTGTGATTGTCCAACTTATGAAAACTCTCGTCGGTTCGAGCGAGTCGGCGGAAAGAGTGGTAATATCCGCGGGGGGAATAGTATCAGGTGGCATCTCGATTGTGAATGTGCCGGACATATCGAAAACACTGTGGTCATCGATTGCCCACGCACGAACTAAGCAGTTCGAGGATTCCACCTCGGGGGCAGGAAAATCGAGCGAACCCGTAACAGGCAAACTATCATCGACGAGTGTCCAGTCGACACCATTATTCGAACTGAAATAGATATCCACACCATCGATAGCCTGCCCTGTCCACGAGATATGAATCGTATCACCGAAATAATAGTGTTCACCGCCGATTGGGCTGGTCAAATCGATTTCGGGGTTCGGCACTACCTCGAAAAAGCCATCGCTGACATCATATACCGATGTATCGAGACCGCTGACAATTTTCACGAGATATTGGCTGGACTCGAAAGATGGTGCAGCCCACAAATAGCTTCCGCCACCGCTGGATACGACACCACTCGCCACCGGATTCCACGCCGTTCCACCATCGGAAGAATAAAATATGCTCACATTGGGTATCGAAGGTGATGCTGTCCATTGAATATTTATCGGGTCGCCGAACATAAAACTTTCACCGCCATTCGGATAATTCACAGTAATAACGGAGAGTCCTTCCACAAGCGTCACCATCCCGACATTTTGGGCAGGTGAACCCATATCTATTTCGACAAGCACGAGAGCGGTTTCGCCATTACAGGTATTAAAAAACCATATCGCCAGCGTATCACCATCGCCGAGTTCTGGTTCTAAATCGGCAATCTGAACAGACCAGCCGGCACTATCGAAATTGCAACCATCTGAATCCTGAGTCAATGTCTCCGCACCAGCAGGATATTGATAGGCGATAAACGATGCACAGGCGGTAGGAATCGGTGAGCCATCCGCATTTTGCGCCGTTCCAAAAACAAGATGAGGAATCCCCTGAGCAAACAAAAGCCCAGCCGACAAAATAATCGCTAATACCAAAAATCTACGCATAACGAGCCTCCTTAAAAGGAATTAAATTTCAAAATAAAAAATCAGACATAACAAATATATCTAAAAAAACTATGAACTGCAATCTAAAAAAAGCCCCGAGAGGATAATTCACCCCCTCAGGGCTTAGGCGAATATGTTTATTTTACAAGTATCATTCGTCGAACAGAGGAGAAACTACCCGCTTTCATTCTGCACAGATAAACACCCGAACTGACCGCCCTGCCATCGTCGGCTGTGCCATTCCAAACCGCACGATAATATCCGGGAACAACCTCGCCAGAAACAAGTGTCCTTACGAGATGCCCTGCCATATCATAGACCGCAATATTAACATCGGATTTCTCTGGAACCGAATAATCGAATACAGTAGATGAATTGAACGGGTTCGGAACATTCTGTTTCAGAGCGAAAACGGTCGGCAAAGAATGTGCAACAATCTTGTGAATCCCCGCAGTAAGATTAACATCACCAGTCACGGGCACACCATCGACATCCACAGAAACACCAGAAGGCAGTTCAAAACTCACGGTGGCATCTTTGAGTAAATTCAAATTCCACTCGCCAGAATTATTGATATATGTGGATAGATTCCAATCGCCATCCACGAAATATCCGAGTTTCTGCTGCCCGTTCGGGAATGTTGGCGGTATCGGGGTCATTTGCACATCGCCCATTCCGAAACTGAGCTCGAAATTATCGGATGTGATTTTACCTGTCCAAACAGGTTCTTTTTGAGGGGCAATTTTCCCCATTCCACCAGAACCAGGAAGAGTGAGAGTGCAAGGATTGAGCGATGCGATAAAGTAACCCTTACCGCCCTCGAGTTGGTCCACATTTGTATATGCCTCTACGGATGGGTCATACCACCAGCCGTGTCCTGGCGAACCGAGAATAGAGCCATCGGGGTCGTCATCGGGAGCAGAGAAATCTACATCGCCCATAACTGTGCCGATAAGATTCCAGCCAGATGCTATATCGAGAGTGAGCTCCTCCACCGGAACGCCCCAAACAGTGAAATCTGCCGGTTCGAGGAATAGAATTATATATCCTACACCGGGTTCCAAATTCGTAACGCCTACCCAAGTATCGAGGTCGCTATCGAAACGCCACGCTCCGAGATTGCCGGGGAATAAATCGTTCAAATCGGTATCATCGGTGTATAAAGGCATCGAGAACATATTATATCCCGCACTGAAACTGAACTCGAACATTCTCTCGCCTGTGGCACGATAGACTATCTCGATGTTCTCGCCAGCATTGTAATAATACACATTAGCGGTCTTCATATCGACGATGTCATCGCCACAATATAGTAATAAACTACCCATAGATGGAAGTGGCACACCATCCTCGAATGTCCACTCTACCTTGCCAGCAGAGTCGCCTGTCTCGATGAACCAGTGAATTTCGAGGTCATAGCCATTTCGGTAATCCGTAGAAAGATGCGGATGGTCGGGGTCGAACACCGATATATCGCTATATGCATCGAGGAAACTACCCGTAGGAACATTTATAACATCGAGACCATCATCGTAAGAGTCGGTGGCATCGGGATTAACTCCGATAACGACATCATCGGGACGGACACCAAACGCCTGAAATTCGAGATTGACCGACCAACTATCCACACAACTAACTATATATAGATTGCCGGGGAACAGCGTAATATCGGTCACATAGGCATCCTCGTTGTAAGATATATCAGAAAGCGTAATTGATGTTCTTGTTCCGACAGTAGCATCGCGGTCGATTTGGATGTGAACCACCGCGATTGGACCATCCCCAGGAAGCGGGAAATCGTTAGAAACTGTGAATGTAACACTACCGCCTGCGAATGACAGCGATGAAATATCGCCCATCATAGCATCAACATCGACAGGCTGACCCACAGTCGAATCGACCGAAACAGTCATACCGAGACTCGTGATGTTCATCATATCGAGCGAGTTCACATAAATCGGCACGAGAATTTCATTATCGGGACAACCGTAGTTCTCTTCATTAACAGTGAGTTGCAATGGCCTCGGCTCTGGCTCGGTAACTGTGAGATGACAAGGAACAAATGCCATAGGATGACCATCATCATTCGTGTGAATCATCAAGAAAGCATTATACTCGCCGACATCGAGACCCGTTGCATCGAACACGATCGTAACATCCTGAGACTCGCGAGCCATAAGTAATCCGGAAGTAGGCGATTCAGAAAGCCACGATACATCTTCGCAGGGCAGAAGTCCACCGATTTCATCTACAAGCAGCTCTACACCATCGAGAATACTGTCGCCATCGCTATCGTTCATATTAGAAAGCATAAACGAATTCAAAACAATTCCTTTTTCTTCACTATACACGATAGCGGCATTGTTCGGATATGGATACAAATCGAATGTCGCTAGAACAGAATAATCCTCACCAGGAATGAGATTGTCGCCATAATCTGTGAAATCGCCCTCGATTCTCTCGATAGATGGTGGAACATCGAACGGCACATTGAAGAACGGATGGTCTGGAAGTTCCCAATTCAGTGCAGAACCTCTATCGCCGAGGTCAGCTCCGAGACCGAGTCCCATATAATCCCAGATGCTATATCCGGCAATAGCATCGAGGTCGGGAGATTGAATAAGTAATTTCGCTCCGCTACCGAGTGCGATAAGAACAGCATTCCAAATGGAATAGTTCGATACATCGTTAGCGGAAACGATAACGAGGTCCCAACTTCCAGAAGCGGCAGCAGACAGGAACGAATCTGCATCATCATAAATCGATGCAGGGTATCCGAGAATTGTCAATGCCTGCGGAACGAGAGAATTGTCATCGACATAAGCCACAATATTTCCATCATCTAAAACACGCATCAATCCGCCATCAGCGGGGGTCAAAGCACAAGCCTCAGTAATATCATAATCGAGATAACCCATTCCACAATTTTCGATATTCAGCAATCTCGTGGTAGTTCCACCTTGACGAAGCGTCACATCGAAACCACCGGGGTGGTAGCAAAGTTTGCCCGATGGTTCGCCGCTTTCGATATAAAGTTCGCCGAAACTCTCAGGATTTTCAGGGTCGCTCGAAGATGGCAGAACCAAATCCCAATCGAGGTCATCGACATCGTAGACAGCGACCCTTGCTCCTACCCAAGTATCGAATTCGGGTAAAGTCAAATATCCATAATCTTCTCCGATAGGTATGGCGAGTTCGTAGACAACATAACCATCCTCATCGGAAACAGCACCATTAAGTCCTACAATCGATGTTCTGACATCTCTGCCAATTCCACTCGGATAAGTTCCCCAAATACCTTGATATGTGACTTCGGCACCATCGATAAGTTGCTTAACTCTGTATTCGCCTTCACCGCTCGGAGCATCAGAGGGCCAACGGTCGTCATTATTATCGTCGAAATTGACCATAAACATATCATTCGGAGATAATGTATTGTCGGCTGTGTTCACGAATGCGACATAGAGGTAATTGTTTTTGTGCATAAACATAAGTTTGCAGTTCACACTATCGACAGTATAGGTGTAAGTCATCGCCTCATCCCATTCGCCGGGTTCTATAATGCCATCGATTTCGGGAGCGGTGTCGTAGAGATACGAAGAATACCAGTCCGTAATTTCGCCGGGGCTGCTGAACGCATAATCTATGTTGGATGGAGAACTCGGTCCATCCTCATAAGTTGCCACCACATAGTAATAATAGACCGTGTATGGTTCGACATCGGTATCTACCGCACTGTTCACAGCGGTGGTTGTCAAAAGTTCCCAGCCGGAATCGGGGGATGTCGAACGGTATATTTCATATCCCGTAAATGCCGATGGAATGTATGGAAGCACTCCAAATGCAACGGGAATATCCCAATTTAGCGGAATAAGTCCGGTGTATCCCGATATCGCCTCGAGATTAGTCGGTGAAAACAGCTCGTCGGTCAGAGGATACACCCAGAGATTGAAGTTCAGAACATAATCGTCGTCGCCATCGCTGATAGTTATCGAAACGGGATGAGATTCTGGCGTATCGACAACAGGAACATCATCCCATTCGAGCGAACCGTCGCCGCGAACCTCCAATCCTTCGGGACCCTCGGTCATTTCGAATGTCAAATAATCGAAATCCGCATCGACTGCGGGAATATGTCCATTATAATCCAATCCGCAAATCGCGATAGTATCGAGGAATTCAGCGGCAAGTTCTGGTGGCGAATTGAGAATTTCGACAGTATCGTAGACGACAGTATATTCTTCTGGGTCGATACCATCTGTCAGGCGAACCTCCAGCGACCAAGTTTCATAATGGCTCGTCATATCAGAGGGCACATTATCATCTGTCGATAGTAGTTCGCCATCGCGACGCCACATATACTCGACAGTTACTGCATCGCCATCGGGGTCGTAATAATCCAGTGAAACGGTCAGGTTATCAGTGGTGTGTGGTTCTGATGGTTCGATTCCAAAAGTATTAACTACTGGCAGCGCATTTCCGATAACGACTGTATCTGTATAAGCAGTTGTCGATAGTTCGCCATCGGAAACCTCGATGACAGCATAAACCGTATCGCCTCTATCGAAATAATCGCCATCTATCGCACCGATAAAACTTCCCAAATCGAGCTGTTCGCCATTAACAAACCACTTATAAGAGAAAACAACGATATCGCTATCGGGGTCGTAAGCAGTTGTTGTTGTGGCGGTCAAAGTGGAAATTTCGGTCGGCTCGCCAGCAGGAGTAATATCGATATATGCACCTTCCACAACAGGAGCACAGTTGACAACATCGACCATCGGTGTGGAAACAGGTGCGCCGTAGTCGTATCCATCGTAAGCGGTAATATCGCACCAGACCTCGTCGCCTCGAACGAAATTATCTCCGCTAATTGTCGGCTCCGTTGCACCATCGACAATTTCGCCATTACGATACCATTGGTATGTGAATGTCACCACATCGCCATCGTCATCGTGCCAAGCGATAACCGAAGCAAGATAATCGTTCAGCACCGTTCCCTCAGGATATGGAGAAATCGAAACGGAATCGATAACTGGTGGATTGTTCATCAGAACAGGACCATCGATATAATCGCCCATTCCAGTAGCGACATCACCGTGGTCATCCTCGGCAAAATATCTATATTTATGCTCGATTCCATATTCCAAAGTGGTGGAAAATGTGAATACCGCTCCATCGGTGTAATCCGTGTCCTCTATGTCTGATTGTGTCATATTGTAGATTGTTCCATCGACATCGATTCTAACATACTCGGGTGGATAATTTCTCGAATTGGTGTAAGTCACATAGTAAGTGAAAACTTGCGTAGGCAAACCCTCCGCAGGGTCGACATAGCCATCCGTCAGCTGTGGACCCATTATAGAGAAATCGAACCAAGTGGTATCCCCATAATCGAAACCATCATAAGGTAAAACCGCCAATTTCCAATCCTGTCCTGTGTTTGTCCAATCGGAATAAAGAGTCTCGCCCTCATCGACGAGATAACCATCCCTGAACCAAGCATAACTATATGTAACATCGTCGCCATCGAGGTCCACCGACGGAGTAATTATTTGAGCGGCGATATTATCGAACGAGAACGGACTCTCAGGGTCGATGCCTACCTCGGGAGCATAAGGCGGAGTATTGATAATAACGATAGCATCGGTTGCAACAGGTTCTCCGTATTCATAGTTATCGAATGGGGTAATTTCGCAATACACACTATCGCCTCTTGCAAAATTAGTTCCTGCGACAACTTGACTCGTCAAACCATCTACGGCTTCACCATTGCGATACCACTGATAAACAAATGAAACCGCATCGCCATCGTCATCGTGCCAGGCGGTGCAGCTCGCGATAATATCATCGGACATCATCGCTTCCGGCGATGGGATAATAGATGTCGCATCGACAACGGGCAAAGTATTCAAAACAGTCGGACCATCGATATAATCGCTCATTCCGATTGCGACATCGCCGTGGTCATCGACAGCGGAGAAACGAAACTGGTGATTCTCCACCGACAGATTTTTATAAAATACAAATGTTGCGCCATCTGTGTAATCGGTATCCTCGGGGTCGGAAGCTGCCATCGGGTAAAGGTCGCCATCTATATCGACATAGATTTCAGCAGGGGGATAGTTCCGAGAGTTAGTATATACGACAGAAAATTGGAAAGACTCGCTGGCGTGTGCCTCGGTCGGGTCGACCGCACCATCGGATAATACAGGACCGCCGATTGTGAAATCGACCGTATCCGACGGTCCATAGCCTTCACCATCAAATGGGAATACTATCAATATACCACTTTGACCTGTTGTAGTAAGCGAATTATCTAAAACTTCATCAGAACTAACCGAGATGCCATCGAGTTGCCATTCGTATTGATACCAGACAGAATCCCCATCATCATCGGTAGAAGCGGACAAAATATTTACAGCAATATCCTCGAAATCGAAAGGAACTTCGGGGAATATACCCACATCTGGTAATGTGGGCGGGGTATTCTCTATAACGATATGCTCCGTTTCGACATCTTCGCCGTAATCGTATCCATCGTTCGTTCGGACTACACACCAAACCGTATCGTGCTTGTTGAAATATGTCCCATCGATAGAATTAGTCGAAACACCTTCCACCGTATCTCCATTCACGAACCAAATATAGCTAATAACAACAATATCATCTTCATCATCTGAAATTGTCCCTGTATTGCAAGTAATTGTGGAATTTTCGCGCGGCGGTTCGGGAGCAACCGAAAGCCAAGCACTATCGAGGGTAGGCGGATGATTTAGTATTGTGAATTCTAATGTATCGCTCCAGCCGGGGCGACCTACAACATCTGTGGCGTGAACAAAATAAGTATAAGTATGATTTCTAATACCGAGCGTCGTTCCCGCTATATCAGTAGAAAATGAAGCTCCATCCGTATAATCGGTATCTAATGGGTCATCGGCGGAAAGTGCATAATCTACACCATCGATATTGACAAAAATCTCTGCGGGAGCATTATTCCTGCCACTGTAATACACGACACCGAAATTGTAATTATCCTCGATGTATCCAGTATCGGGCAGAACATCAAGAGAGCCGAATTCGGGACGAATATCAGGAATAATACTCATAGTTTGGGTTCCTAAGTCGGTTATGAATGAACTCGATATCTGCCCTGTATAAGTAGCTTCCTCCGCATAACAACTATCTGTAACAATCACTTTAACTGTGGTATCAACTCCTGGGTTTTCGATAGTAACAGTCCAAATACCTGTTGCGGGGTTATAATCCGTATCTGTTATCTCGATGGTATCACCGCTATCGAACAGGAAAGCCTGAAAATAAAGACAGCTATCCTCCTCGGGATAACCGCCCTCGAATCTTTCCACAGTTCCCGTCAGCATATGAGGCATTCCTTGTCCCCATAAGCCAACGATAAAAACAGAAATGAAAAGAATGAAGAGTAGGCGTCGCATTCTTGCCTCCTTTTGTTATTTCTTACATTTTTTTAAATAAAAATCTTCCAAAAATTCTAACATAAAAATCCCCCTTCTAACAAATTAAAACAAGCATCTCTTATATCCCGCAAATCGACTTTCATACGAACAGACAGCAATAACCATCAAGGTAAAAATATTACTTTCCTCGTTATCGAATTATCTTTTGTTTTCATTTTCACGAAATAAAGACCCGCAGGCAAATCACCGGGCGACCAATCGAATTGCTTAAATCCATTTAAATATCCCGAAAATATATTATCCACAGGCTGTCCGAGAACATTATAAACATCTACCCTACATTCGCCCTCGCATTCCACAGAAATTCCACAGGTGCTATTGAAAGGCGATGGCGAAACAGATAGATTAAAAT
>CAYRNI010000011.1:4431-10670 GCA_964425665.1 uncultured bacterium | reverse complement strand
ATACCCACAACAAAAGCCTTATAGAACAAACAGGTATCGGCAGGAATACTACCACCATCATTTAGAACATAACCCCACATATAATGCGGGTCACCCTGCGCAAAAACCAAAAACACCAACGACAATAATAACCATAATATCCGAGACATCGTAACACCCCCGAAACTGCGAGGGGAGAGAGTTTTTTTATCTCTCCCCTCGAACTTGAATTATTTTATGAGCATCAATTTAGACACGGCGGAGAACTCGCCCGCTTTCATCTTGCAGAAATAAACACCAGTAGGTATTTCCGAGCCATCATTATCTGTGGCATCCCAGCGGATTGTATGAATTCCCGCATCCATCTGTCCAGAAACGAGCGTGCGAACAAGTTTTCCATTCACATCGAATATCGCGAGTTTAACATTAGAATCGGTCGGTAAATCGAATTTAATATCGGTGCTCGCATTGAAAGGATTCGGTGTCGCACCCTCGAGCGCGAACACACTCGGTATAAATGTCCCCTCTTTAAGATAGAAACGACCGAGATTCTGAGCAGGCGAACTATCGAGTGTAACATCGATATTATCGGATGTCGAACCATCGTCGGTGTAAAGTGTCAGAATATATTTTTCGCCTTTCGCCCAGTCGATATTTCCAAGTTGAACCAAAAATCTGCCATTATGGATACTGCATCCAGCACTGTTGTCGGTCAGCAGAATATCTCCGGATTTCGTTTTCAGTGTGAAATGGACATCTTTCCAATCGCCGTCTATATCGCCGATTAACGCTTTCGGCATAGAACCGCAATCGATAGGATGATGCGCATCACCGAATGTGTCCTCATTGCGGAAATTCTTTGTCGGAGGCCAGGTTCCGCCAGAACCATCAGCCCAAATGAGATAACCTTGACCAGGATACACAGCGAAATCGCCGTAATAAGAACCACCCGAATATACGCACATATCACCCCAACCCCTATCGGGGCTTCTGTGAGCCACCGCACTACAATTAGGTATTGCAGCAATCAGCTGTGAAGCCAAAGTTATATCGGGACGATTCAGCGGAACAAACATAGAATTCCAGGTATCCGCGAGATAACTCAACGATGGAACAGTTCCTGGAAGGTCACCGGCAATAGATAGTGTAGCAGTGCCTGTTCCAACACTCATCAGGACATCGGAACCCTCTGTTATAACATTATCCACAACAGGCGGTTGATATACCGCACTCCAATCGGAAATCGTATTATCCCAGCGCGAAATCAAGTTAATTCCAGCACCAGCAAGATAAGTTGCAATATCCGAACCGTAGAGCGGGTCGTATTCCTCCACATCGAACGGAACGACAATCTGTCCCCAATCGGTGCCGAAATCATAGCTCGTGCGACCGACTCGCTCAGAATTATCGCTCAAATTAGCATCGTGGTCGTAAGCGACGACATAGTAATATGTCGGCGTCGCAATCGGGTCAGCAGGCATAGGCTCGAAGTATTCGGGGGTATCTGTCGTGCCTGCAACCGAAAATTCGGTCAAATTATACGGGTCGGTGGTGCAGCGATAGATGATATAATAGATATTCGTCGGGGGGTCGAGCTCCGCACTACCATCATAACCCTGTGTGACCTCATCCCACTGCAAATGGACTTGTGCACCAGATTGCTCGATTCTGACATCGGCAACCGCAGCGGGAGCAATCTCGTCGTGAGCAGCAATCGAACCAGCATAGACATCGTATAAAGTATCGAAGTCGCCAACACCGAGATTTGTCTGATAGTTCACAACAACCTGATAACCAGTGAGGTCCCAATCGCCAGGTGTATAATACACATACAGAGTATCGTTGGACTCATTTATATAATCCGGAGTTATATCCATCCAAGCACCGCCGAGCCATCTCTGGTATTCATAACTCGTAACCTTGAGCGTAGTAGTATCGATATCCCCACCGCTATATAGTGGGTCCTTATTGCTGCGAGTGTGAATTATCATAATTTGATTACCTTGGTCGGGCGTGACATCTTGAACATCGGCAAAGATACCGGGTTCGATAGAGGAAATAACATCGAAAGGCATCGAATTGCCGGCATCATAACCCGATGCATCAGAATTCGCCCAGAGGATAACACCTTTCTTACCGCAAACAGGATGCACCCAAATCGTATCGCATCCGCGTTCGAGATAGAAATCGCCCGTCGGTAAATCTATACATCCTGGGTCTGAATAGTTAGAACCGAGCGATAGAGGATAGTAGAATGAAGTATCGATAGCACCAGATGTATGATGTGCCGCTATTTCCACTCTAACGGAGTCTCCGACAAATATAGGTGTAGAGTCGAGAACAGTCACAGACAAATAACCTAATCCACCTGTAATAATGAAATTATAGTAGAAGTGAATATAGTTTTCTGTCCTCGTCCAGGCTTGAACCTCAGCATTATAAGTTCCGTTCTGCAACGATGTCACAGGAAGCCACATATTCCAGAGATAAGTTTCCATATCGTTCACAGAATCGTAAATCGAATCACCTTTTGTAAGGTCATTCCAGTGGAAACCGGAAACGAAATCGGCTGCACCAGAATCCCAATGACGAACTTCACCAGAAACAACAGTAGACAATGCAATCTGAGCACTATCTATATTGTTGAACCAGCCGAGACAACCGCGCACTGTATCGTAAACGGCAACTCGCAATGTCTCCTGCCAACTATAAAGTGTGCAAACCTGACCATAATACGGATAATATGCAGCCATATAGTCCGGGTCCATATTATCCACAGCGAATGTCCACAATGCAGTATCCGATTCATTATTGACATCGTCCCAGGCACGAACAAATACATCGAAACACCCCGGTCCATCGGGAGACCAATTATAGATGAACCAAACCGTATCCGCTCCGATAACATTCATCCCCGGATTAATCTCTGCCGAATAGACAACATTTGCAAATGTGTTATCTACCGTATCCACACTGTCGGGGAAGAACCAAATCGGCGAACCTGCAACAAATGAACCTGCTACATTATCCCACCAAAGTGTGTCATCTTTACAAATCGCCATCTCGATATTATCGACAGCCATAATGCTATCGGTAACATATCCGTATAGAGCATCATTCATTATCGCTGTCCAAGTATTCGGAAGAGCGGAACTGGAACTGAACACACTATCGGTCGGCTCTGTTGTATATGTCGGGTCGGTTAGGAAAACCTCCGGCTTATCGCAATCTACAACGAGAGTTAAACTATCTGTCGGACTATCGAAATTATCGAGAACATCATCGGAATAGGTAAAGATACGCGATACAAACGAATTACCCAGCGGATTGATGTCTGTATAATACCATATCTCATCGCTCTGATATGTCATCTCATTATAAATCGCGACCATCGACGACACCCAATCGTTCAATGTTCCATCCCACCACTTGTGCCTCAATGTGTCCTCGATAGCCACATACGCTTTCTTGACTCCAGCGACAGCAGCAGGGTCAGAAACTGCAACAGTATCCCAGGCTATCACTTTTATCGTATCGCCGGCGGTGCATTGATAATACACTGTCGTATCGCCATCATCTGGAACGATTATCTTTGTCAACGGCGAAGTGGAATCATATATAAAGTGAATTTCAACTACATCGCCATCGTTACCCGCGATATCGCTGCATTTAGCATAAGCATAATATATACCATCCTCGACCAAATCGCCAGTATCGGGCATAGCAACCCAGTATCGATTGCTACCAATAGAAGCGAGCGGAAGCCAGAATGTATCAGCCTGCCAAGTCGTGCCATTCCAGAACATCCCACGCGGGTCGATAAGCATTCCCATTACTGTCGGGTCATCCACACCAGAGAAATTATCTGTCGCCTCAACTATCAAACTGTCCTCCCAAGTCCATTCCGAATACATCGGTTGGTCGGGATTTACTATAGACAACACAGGTTTCACCACATCGATACCGATGGTATCCATCGCCGAATATATAAATCGTGAAACCGTGTCTATTTCCGGCACGATGAATATCGAATCACCAGAAACTGTTGTATCAACAAACAGCCAAGGAACAGGATAAGGTTCTGTCTGCCAATACTGATTGCGGAACCAAATCGTGTCCACAATATATGGAACAAATGTATTGACATTAGTTATTCCATCCCAAGAAACAGCATAGGACAAAGTATCCATACTATCCGGGAATAAAGTATCGGCGGCACCTGTGGGTGAATCGAGACCTGTTAGACCAGCAATATCTGTCCATGTGTCATCGAAGAACACGAGCGGTTTATCCTCGCCGGCAAGTCTCGCCGTGGCTCTGCCAATATCAGGACAAACCGTTAGTAAATTGGTAAATGGAACATCTATCGCAATCGAGTTAGTTCTATTAAGCCATATATATCCACCATTATGATAACCACCTGTCAGAATTGCATCGGTTATATCTATTCTCGGTGGTTCCAAAACGGTGATATAGGTCGCCGTGTCCATTGCGAAAAATTGTGCAATAGAAGGATTACTATCTCTTCCACTCCCGATTGTATCCCAATTATCAAGTTTGAAAGAATCGATGGATGCGATAAACATATCCTCAGCATCACGAATATGGCACTCGTTAGTATCCGCCATATATTCTGTAGAGATAGTGGTGCAATAAACCGTCCTTCCGATGGCGGTATCGTATACAGATGTAACAAAATCGCTCTGAGGAATCACAAAACTCGCAGGTCCAACAAGAGAAACGGGGAAATGCAGGAAACCATTATCGAATCTCGCTCGCAGATACTCGAATGTATCCTCGCCGGCATAACAGATTTGAGCATAGACATTGAAATGCTGAGGAGCATCACTGTCTCCGCCCACATCATAAGTTACATAACCTGTATCTTCGACCTGAGTCGGAGCATCGTTCCAGACTTTATACACATACACATATCCCGGTTCCTCGACCTGAACATAAGCATCATCATCGGTGTAATGCTCGCCGATAACATTCCCACCGCTCGGGTCGGCACTGACAAGAAACGCCTCGAGTGTATCATCGGTAATATCATAATTGGGTTCTATAACATCGAAATCGATGAATTTATGTTCTCCAGCCAGTAATGTGCCGATATTTTTCGTCCCGAGTCGTGGATTTCCTTCGATTAGTGTGTGAGCATCGGATGAGCGAAGTCCGAGCACAACATTGTTTATAGGCGAAGAGTATTCATTGTAAATATGAACGGTGACCGTATGTTCTTGAAGCCAATCCGCCTGCCATCTTTCACCAGAAACCATCTCGCGAGGTAAATCTGAAACCACATCATATATATGAATGTAGGCAACAGAACCACGCGGAAGCACGACCGTATCACTCGGATTCCCAGCAGAATCGACTGCCCAAAGATGAATGCTATAAGATGTAACACCAGTAGGTTCATCTATTTCGCAGAACCAATTAGGAAATACATCTAAGGTAAAATCGAATTCGTGATAAGCACCCCAACCCGTGCCATTCCAATAATTTCCAGTAGCAGCATCCTGGATATATGCATGAACCTCATCCACGCCAGAGACATTATCGGTAGCATTTATCCAAACGCTGTCATCTGTGGGCCACGGGTCAGCTGGGCTATATGGGGTTACAAATGCGACTTCAGGCGGTGTAATATCGATTCCGAGAATAAAAGATGTATTCTCGAATGTGGTATCGAACGGACTCGTGGATGCAAACTGAGCATCGGCTCGGTTAGTATCGTGGAAATCCGCGTAGAAACGACCATATACAAATCCCTCGAACTCCGGCGGAATAGCATTATCAGAGAGTCGATAGACATATTTAATCGTGTCCCCAGGAGCGAGCGAGGTGACATTAACATTGGTCGGAGTTCTGATAAATTGAGCGGGAGAAGTTCCATTTATACCTATAACTTCATCGCCTGCTGGATTGAAAAGTTTTATGAAATTATTATATACATCCAGAGAATCGGCGACAGCATAGTCACCGCCTGTGCTATATATGAACATCGACAATTTAGTGGGTTGATATGAATTTAACCAATATATGTCATATCCCCAATCATTAAGCAATCCAACAGGATGAGGATTAGTGGCATAAGGTTTCACATAATCGAAATGTATATCCGGCGGCATAACTATACCTATACTATCATCATCATCGACATAACTAATATCACCTGTATCTACGGGGTCGAGTGTATTACTATCCACACCCGATACACTTACGGTAAATATTTCATCGTCGGTGCCTGTTCCACC
>CAYRNI010000011.1:0-4331 GCA_964425665.1 uncultured bacterium | reverse complement strand
CTGATTTGTGCCGGCGCATCGACCTCTATCATAACATCATCATCGGTTACAGAATAACCCGACACATGAGGACCGGAAACTAATCTCGCTTGCAGATAATCGAAATCAGGAGTCGGCAGACAATCCGATGCATAAAGATTGAATGTAATAGTTGCAGTATCGCCGGGGTTCATAGTTGGAAGTGGCTCCCATTGCATATTCAAACTTCCCAATCCAGATACGCAACCAGTTATATAAAGAGCGAGAGTATCCGTGCTATCTGCAACCGTATTATGAGCAACGATTGTCACAGTAGCGGTATACGGCTGTGACCTGTTTGCATAATAATCGCAGGCAATTCCATCGCCCTCGTGAGGTAAATCGGTAGTTACATCCAATATTTCGAGACGAGGGACTGTTTGCATAGCATAACCTGCGAGACCGCTCGAAACAGTCCTATCTCTATCGGATGCCCCACTTCCGAACGAACTGTCGCTATTATCCCAGTAAGCTACAATCAACCAGTCAGCGATGCCTCGCATCCAATCCTGACAGGTATCGGCATCCGCCCAATATGTAACGGGGTCATCCATCGCACAGCCGAGAATAAACTGATGGTATTCATTGAAAGCAAGTAAAGTAAGCATTCCATTGAAAGGATCCTGACTCAAGGGCCAATAACCACTCGTCGGATTAACGCTTGCCGCAAATAATCCAATATTCTGAACAAATTCGGATGGTTCATCGTCATCGGTATCAGCACCACCAACTTCCAAAACATTATAATCGAAAACAGAATCGGCTTTTGTAGTATCGCCATTGAGAGAATAACTCATAAGGAATGCGAGACATTCGTAATCCTCTAAGCCGTCGGCCGCATCTTTTGCCTTTTCAAGTACAGGAGGGAAAACATAACTCATATAGTATGACCAGCCATCATTCAACATATACTCATGGGATTTATTCACCTCGTCACTATAATAATCGTATTCAACCCAGGGCACAGAGTCGGAAGGAACTTCACGCATAAGAAAAGTTCCGCCAAAAGAGCGATTATACATAATAAGCATCGAGTTCCAAAGAGCAGTGAGGTAAGCATTATTCGAGCCACCATACTTAATGGCACTATTAGCAGAATCGTAAAACACACTATTCTCAATGCCTTCAATCAAAAGGTCTATTTCATCTTGATATACAGGATTTGCCGTAAGCGTAAGGAATATACCATCCCACAGAATCCACTCGAGAGAGATTTCGGTGGAATCGTTAGGCCAATTGTCATTAGTTCCCTCGAGATGAGAAGACCAGTAAGAAATATCGGGTGCGATAAATCCAGCTGGAACATCGAAGTTGCCGTTGTTAAATCTCATAGTATCGCTCCACCACGGTTCGATACCGACAGTAGCGGTCGCCGGGTCGAAAGTATCCGCGGCATCGGCACGAGTGTGGAAAACATAATCGATAGCTTTATAAGCGAGGTCGGTTCCGATACCCGTGGCGTTCTCTCCGAGAATCATAGCGGCATCATTGAAGAAAAAACTGCCCTTAAAATCTGGAGATTGATTATCGAGCTGTGGACTATTGCCACCATTTGTGCCCCAGGAATCACTCCAGAGAAGACCAGTAGTCGTGTCGAAAAGACCAACAGCGGTTCCCACCGTCGGAGTGTTCGGGTTAGTCACATAGTTGACCGCCCAATTTCCAAAATCCTCATAAAAGCCAGCTCCTGCAATACCTGCAAAAACCAGCAGCCCAAACATAATAAACATCCACCGTCGCATAGCTCCTCCTTTGTTAGAGCAATTTGTTTTTGGTTTCAAAATGACAAAAACCTAAAAAATAGTTCAATCCAGCCAAGTGCTGAACTATCTTTTTACATACCAATAAGTTAAATAATCCATCTAAAATTTAACATATAATTTCCGACTTAAAGTATATAATCAAAAAAGAATATGTCAAGCAAAAAATAAAAAATCTTATAACCACCACTTAAAATAATAGACGACCAATATCAAAAATAGCAATGACATAACTGTGAAAGAAATCGTAAAACCGAACGAAAATTTCACCACCGCAAGGTTAATAGTAAATGGTGGCTGAACTCCAAAATTCACAGAATATGTCAAAAAATTTTTAACAACACCTGTCGGTAAAATCATTTTCAACAGTTCAGAAACTAACGAACCAGATAGAATACCCGCTATTATCGCTGCGATAAATGTCCAAAATTTTTTATGTGTCATATTTTCTTTTTGCGAGGCGTCGTTCATTCAACCAGTTCAATGCCGAGAGAAAAATTTTCTTGCCATCCGCAGAACCCAAAACATTCTCGCTTGCCCGTTCAGGATGAGGCATCATACCCATAACATTTCCATCTCTATTCATTATACCAGCGATATTATTCATACTCCCATTCGGATTAGATTCCCAATCGACCTCGCCTCGATTGTTGCAGTATCTGAAAACCACTTCACCAGTATTTTCAATTTTTTCTATTTCATCGCCATCAGCAAAATAATTCCCCTCGAAATGTGCGATAGGAATTTTCAAAATATCACCTTCCCTCATTCCATAGGTGAATGGACTGTTGTTATTTTCTACTCTAATATCGACCCAATCGCAAATAAATCTGAGCGAACTGTTCGGAAGCATAGTCCCCGGCAATAGATTTGCTTCGAGAAGAATCTGAAATCCATTACAAATACCTAAAACGAGTCCTCCTTTCTCTGCGAAATCTGTCACAGCCTTCATAATCGGCGAAAAACGAGCGAATGCTCCTGTTCGTAAATAATCCCCATACGAAAATCCACCGGGTAAAACGACCAAATCGATATCGCCTAAATCGTAATCATTATGCCATAGAAACTTCGTCTCCACACCATCGACCAACTCCAAAGCCCGATACATATCTCTATCGCAATTAGACCCGGGGAAAATTATAACTCCTGCTTTCATAAATCATAAATATCAAAAATTTCATAAAATTTAAAATCTTTTTAACTGAAAGTCAAGTTTTTTAATAAGAAATTTAACTCAAACTTTCCATTCTAAATAATCGGTCGCATTCGCCAGCATTTTTCTCGCAATCTTCTGATATCGGCGCGATACTGATTTCCGATAACTTCTCCGAGTTCATTAGGGTCGAGAGAATATTCGCTTATCCCAGCAAATCCCGCATCCTCATCGGCATCTATGCATATACCGAGATGAATCTTAACAGAAACGAGAGTTGGAGCAACCGCTGTCAATGTCAATCTTCTATCTTCATCGTATAAGTCGTCGCCCCAGCGAAGAATTTTTTGAGAACTGCCTATCCTATGTGCCAATTTTTCCTCAGCAATCGAGACCAAAATATTCTGTCTCAAAACACCTTTTTCCAGTTCGTCGTTGAAATGCTCGATTATGAAATGAAGAATATCACCCTTTGGGAAAACTGTTCCTCTTTTGAATTCTTTTAGGTCGATTCCCTCATCGGGTTTGATATTCATCGGACCGCGAAATATGACCATCGAATCGCCCCAAAGGTCGAACTTTTTCAATGCCCAATGAGGGCGCATCGCATCTATTGTCATCTCCATCGGTTCGGGCACCAACAGATAATCCATTCTGTATCCCTCGCCCATAAATTAACCTCCAAAATATTACGCACCGGCGGTTTTCCGTATCGCCGAAGATTTATCTTTCTTTAATTTTTCTAACAATTTATCTATTCTATCCGATTTTGGCAACTGTTTTAATGCCCATATCGCAGAAATCCGAACATTTTCAGGTTTCGGTCTTATCATCGTCCAGGGTTTTGGAACACTCGATATGCTAACTAACATTTCCTCCGCATCAGAGGCTTTGAGCATACCTAATGTTTTGCAAACCTGTATCTGCAACTGAATATTTTTTTCCTTCTCCCAAATCTTAACCGGTTTAATAATTTCAAGCAAACTTGGAACCGCCTCGTTTATGTGCCGTTCGACAATTAAAGATAACGCTTCGAGTTTCATTTTTCCCGATGCTCTCTCGAACAAATCCAAAATAATAGGATTGACATTTTTACCCGGTATTTTCCGTATAAAGTTAAAACAAGCCACCACCGCATCGGGGGGACCATTCAATATAATTTCTTTCAATTTACCCAAAAGGTTGGGATTTTCCAAGAACAAATCCGCAACATCCAAAAATTCTTTCAAAATAACGCCCGACATACCTGCACTGATTCTTTTCAAGAACAAATCTATCGCTCGATTACCCATTTTTGCGATTATAGCAGCGGCAAGTTTCCTGGTGCGAATAGGCATATCGGAACAAATCACGCTGAATGCACTATTTACAACTTTATCCACATCTTGTTTCAAAATCCA
>CAYRNI010000010.1:0-30977 GCA_964425665.1 uncultured bacterium | reverse complement strand
CAAAAAAACATACGAGATTTACTCGATACAGAAAATTATACCTTGATTTATAAATGATAATTACTATATATGGGAAGCGAAAGAGATTTCTCTATCAACTCCACTAAAAAAATCGATATTTGGAGAAACCACATTTTATATTATGGAGGAACAGATGAAAATTAAATTTTTCACAAAACTAATTATAATCTCGATTTTTCTCCTGTTTTCAGTTTCACAAATCTTTGCGCAAAGTCTACAACTGAATAGTTCATCCAGTAGTCGAATCGATTTCACACTATCAATCCAATCGCTGGATATTGCGAGACAGGGAGATTTTACGAGAGTTAGCATAAACGGCGAGGATGCTCGTTTCGGTGGAATCGGAAAACCGAAACTACCCGCCATCCGAAGAATTATTCCTCTGCCGAGCGATAACAATTTCTCGGTGAACATCCAAATAATAGAAACACAGCGAATATCGTTATCATCCAATAGTTTGCCGAACTACATAATTCCCAACCAACCCGATTTGCCAAAGAACAGAAATTCCGCAACATTTATGTTCGACAATTCATACTACTCCGATTCGACATTTTCTATCGAGCCGAATTTGTCCGCCAGAATTAAACCACTTGGTATTATCCGCGGGCAAAGAGTGGGAATTTTGGAAATTCTACCGATAACCTATTACAACCCGCGGACTGGTGAAATTCGATATATCAGCAGAGCGAACATCACTATAAACTACGGAACAAAAATTTTATCGGATACAAAAGCATCTCGCTCTAAAATCTTTTCGCATCTTCTCAAAGATGTTATGCCCGTTTATTTCGACATACCGCCTGAGCCAGATTTCCCTATTGTGTATTGGGTCATTTATTATGACGATTTCTCCGATGCTATTTTTCCATTTATCCAGTGGAAAGAGCAGATGGGCTATGATGTTATCGCCACGCCGATTTCCGAAATAGGTGCAACCTGCGACGATATAAAAAACGCCGTCCAAAATGCATACGATACTTGGGAAAATCCACCCGATTTCGTCCTACTGGTGGGCGATGTCGAACAAATTCCATCGAATCACACCGGCGGACACTACACCGACCTATACTACTACACAGTCGATGGCGACGATTATCTTCCAGATATTCTATACGGGCGATTTTCCTGCGCAACGGACAGTCAGGTTAGTGCAATCGTGGAAAAAAGCATTTACTATGAAAAGTTCCAGATGACAGATTCGAGTTTTCTTCGCAGACCTACTTTCGTCGCCTGCGGAACCGACGGCGATTACGAACTAGCGGAAAGCACTCACCGATATGTTTTCACCACCTGGCTTGCGCCACCCGAATTCGAGCCAGAATCCTTGTGGGCATTCGATGGCGCGACAGCCAGCGATGTAATATCCTCCGTGAATTCCGGCGCCCTGCTTATGAACTATTCCGGACACGGATGGGAAGGCGGATGGGGAAATCCATCGGTGGGAATATCCGATGTATATGGTCTGACGAACGATGGGAAATATCCTCTCGTTATTTCCAATGCTTGTCTGACAGGGAAGTTCGATACTCCCGAGTGTTTCGGAGAAGCCTGGATTCGTGCACCGCAAAAAGGCGCTATCGCATTCATCGGCGGAAGTAATTCCACCTATTGGGACGGCGACGATGTCTGGGAAAAAAGGTGGTTCGATGCCATTTTCGGCGAGGGCTACACATCGATTGCAGGCGCTACATATAAGGGCGGACTCGCTGTGAATCTCGCTATTCCCGATGAAGGGCAATATTATCTCGAAGTATATCAAAATCTCGGAGACCCGTCGCTGTATCTTTACTGGGGCGAAACAACACCGATTAATGTCGATTTGTCCGATTGGAGCGGACATCTACCGCTGGGCGAAGATTATTACGATATTCCAGTATCCGTAGATGACGCTTTGGTTTCGCTGTATCGCGATGGCGAACAAATCGGCTCGGCGATATCCTCTGGCGGAATCGCTCACATAGTTCCAGAATTTATTCCGACTGAACCTGGTTCTGCAATCGTCGTCGCTACAAAACCGAATTTCTACTCGCCATTCATACTGACTGTGCCGAACGATTATCTCTCTATTACCGAATATTCCCCGGAAAGTCTTCGAGTCGGTGTGGACAACGACTTTGAAATTACTATATTAGATGGCGACAGCGTCGGATACGACAGCACCATCGTGATTATATTCGGGCTCGGTGTGGCGGAGACGACTATCACAAATTCCGATGGCTACGCATCGATGACAGTGAACCCCCCTTATGGAATTCCGCTTACTCTCGAAGCATACAACAGCGGCAGAAGGATTTTATCTCGTGAAATCGAAACTTATGGCGGACTCGCTTGGTCGCTGGATTCGATTTCGGTGTCCACACCATCTATCGAACTCGCCGGAAGTTTAGCCATAGGTTTCGAGGGCGATATATCGTTCGCTCTATCCGAAAGCGGTTTCCGATGTTATGTGTTCGCCGGCTCGATTTCCATAGACACCGATTTTTCAGATAACTCGGGAACAATATCGTTCACACCGAGCGATGGTAATTTCGCCGCCGTTATGTTCGCAAAGAATGGATACAATGTGATATGCGATACTTTCCCTATAATACTGGCGACTGGTCCATTCGACGGCGTGGTAGTCGATACGGCTGGTGTTCCTTTGACTGTTCGTCCGAACTTGACATTCATCGACCATTCTGGCGATACTATATCGAGTTTCAGAGGCGATTGGGATGGCTCTTTTGCTCTGCCGGGGGAAATCGCCTGCGATACTTACACTGTCGATATTTCTGCGTTCGGATACTACGATACATCGTATACATTTTTGCTGACGACAAGAGGCGGTTATGAATTCGCACTGACGCCTACACCTCGCAGCGAGATAATGGTTCATATCAAAGACATATACGGCAATCCTATATCTGCGGAGGTTCAACTTCTCACCGCTGATACGAGAGAACTGGTGGGCATCGGCAACGAAATGGAGGCGGGGAACTTTTCTCTCTCCGAGCAACCATTCTGTGAATACTCAATCATAGCACGCAGCAGAGGGTATTCGCCGGGGAGGATGAATTTCACTCCCTCTGGGGACACAACATATCTCAATATCACGCTCGAGCCGAACGATTACGATATTTTACTAATCGATTTGACAGGCAGTGGTTATTCCACGACAGTTATTCGCCGCGATCTCGATTCTCTCGGATATACGGCGACTACGGCGAGTTCTTTCCCCGACACATCGGAGATGTGGTTATATAATATGATAGTTGTTTCTGCGGCGGATGAATCCGACGCCGCGACGACATCTCGATTGCAAACTCTTCTGGACTATCACAGAAGCGGTGGAAGGATAATATTCGAGGGTGGGGACCTGGCGTATCAAGTTATCGCTCACGGTGGTTTCTCTCCGGAATTCGCTGAGGATTTGTTCCACTTGAGTTCTTATGAAAGCGATGTTGTCGGCGACAGCGGGCTGGTGGTTACATCGCAGGGGCAGGATAGCATTACATTCTACAATCCGAATTTCCTTTCTCGGTCATATTCTACGGTAACAGGACTCGGCACACCGACATATTTCGATGTAATCAAACCCGATAGCGATTCATATCTTCTATACGCAAAGCATACCGATTCTACATCGGGCTGTATCTCTGTTTTCCCCGACAGCGAACATAGAGGATTTGCAAGAAGTGCATTTTTCGCTATGGATTATATAGATGGTTTCACATCGTCTACTGTGGCTCCATCGATTTTTTCAAACCTTGTCGATTTCGTTCTTCCACCGGTGACAAACAAAGGGATTCTATATGGGAATATAACCCTATCGACTGGTGCGCCGGGGAATCTAACCCAAATAACTGCCACAGGAACGGAAACGGTCATCGATTCCTCGTATTCGGATGGCAGATTCGTCTTTTTGGCACATCCTGGCGATTACTCCGTATTGTTCCAGCGAGTTAGTTATCGCGATACTACGATTTCCGTCCGCATCGATGCTTTTCAGCCGACAAGAATCGAATTGACACTTCAGCACACGGACTATGTTCAGGAAATAGTTCCCGATAGAGTTTTAATCGGAAATCCGCAGCCGAACCCATTTAACAGCACGGTTTCTGTGGATTTCATAAATCCGAACGGCGATGAAATATTCGGAAAAATAATCGATATCGATGGCAAATTGGTCTATAAATTCCATATAAGCAGGATTAAATCGGGCAGATTCTTATGGCATCCAGAAAAAAATATTGGTTCTGGAATGTATTTTGTTATTTTCAATGTAGGTGAATTACGCACTATTAGGAAAATACTATATATAAAATAAAGGGACACAAAATGCTTTTATCTATGATGAAACCTGGCGATGCAGGGGAAATAGTCGAAATTCTCGGCGATGGCGAACTTCGTCAGAGACTTTTAGATATCGGTTTTCTTCCCGGTCGGATTGTGAAAATCATCAGATTTGCTCCTCTCGGCGACCCTGTGGAGGTCGAAATACTTGGGACATCGATATCGCTTCGCGGAAATGAAGCGGCACTTATCAGGGTCAAACCATTTCGGGGAAAAAGAATGCATCGACGAAGAAAACGCTGGATATAGACGATTGATGATATTATTTTTTTTAGGAGGTCGAATTCGATGAGGAGAATATTTCTCATATTTGGAATGGTCGTCGCTCTTTTGCTTTTCGCCAAAGATTTAGATGAGCTGTTCAAGGTGGGTGATTATTTTTTCAATCGCGGGGAATATGGCGACGCGATGAAAAGTTATCGTGAAGCGGAGAACATCGCACCGGATAATCCACAAATATTGTGGCGGCTGGGAGCGGTATATAACAGGCTCGCTATGAATCTGATGGGAAAGGCGCGAATCGATACGCTTCATAAAGCCAACAATTATCTAACTCGAACATTGAAGATTGATAAGGATATAGCCGAGGCGCACTGCGAACTCGCTTGGAATCTCGCTTTTATGGGGCTTATGGAAGAGGATTTCCAGAATTTTACTCTCGCGAGCAGAATCAAGGAAGAGTTGGACTACGCGCTGAAATTGGATTCCAAACTCGCCGAAGCGTATTTCCTGTATGGGCTCTGGAACAGGCAGGTCGGCAAAATATCGATACTGAAACGGAAACCTCACGGATTGGGCGATGCATCGGATGAGAATGCTCTTAAAAATTTCGAGAAAGCGGTTCAATACGACACAGACAAAGCGCAATACTGGCTCGAATACGGTTTCCAAACAATCGCTATGGGTGATACAGCGAAGGGATTGAAATTACTTCGCCGAGCATCGGAAACTCCGCAATTGCCGATAAACAAACCATATATCGAAAAGGCAAACGATGTTATTCGAAAACTTTACGAAAAAGAAACCAATAAATAAACAGAGGAGTTAAATCTATGAAAAAGGTTATTTTTATTTGCGCAGTTATCGTAGCGATTCTGAGCGCACTAACCTTCCGAGATGTAATATTCCTTCACGATGGCGAGGAAGTCAGATGTAATGTTAAAGAAATCGACAACAAAACGATATTAGCAGAAACTCCTGATGGAGTGAAAAAATTCTCAAAATCGGATGTTGTAAGACTTACTATGACTCATCCGCGCCCTGGCGATAACTGGAACACTATAAAAGACATCGATGATTCTCTCTTGCTCGCCACAATCGAAAGAGCAAGCGAGGCAAAAAAATATCCTATGGCATCGTCGATTACGCTGTATCATTCGATAAGTTATACATTCGACTCCGATAGCAGTTGCAGAGAGACTGTGCGAAAAATAATTCTAATCCTAAACGAACGCGGCAAAAATATGAATTCCACGAGTTTGTTTCATTTCGTTTCACCCAACCAGACTGGCGACATAGATTTCTGCCGAACCATTATTCCGGCGGACAGTTCGGTTTATCATCTCGACGATGCTGCTCTCGAGTTCGCCGAACCCAATTCATTCAATCCCCAGTATAATTTCTTGCGGAGAGTGAAGTTCGCTCCTCCGCAGATGTCCATCGGTGCGATAATAGATTATCAGTATCACATCGACCAGAAAGTAGTCGACCCCACTCATCCGCTTGCGGCGAAAGTCATTTTTGGAGAGAGCGAACCGATAATCCATAAGGAACTCAAAATATCTATCCCGAAAAATATCCCGAAAAGTTTCATAAAATACTATAGTTTTTCACCACCCGTTCAAAAGACGGATGAGGGGGTAAATATCTATCTGTGGGAGAAGGACGATATATCACCTACGGTGCACGAAAATTGGCAGGCGCCGTTCGAAATGTTTTTGCCAACTGTTTGGGTCGGTTTTGGTATCGATGAGGGCAAATTACTAAAAGCCCTATCGGATTCCTTCAATGTAGCGCTCGATGGCTCGAACCAACTCGATGCTTTCATCGATTCGTTGACGAGAAATGCGAAAACACCGATGGAAAAATTCGACAAAATATATGAATATCTCGATATTTCCTTTCGGAAAGCGTATGTCCCACCGAGCAACAGCAGATGGTTTCCGAGAAAAGTATCGGACATATTCGACGATGGCATCGCCAATTCGCTCGATTTGAACACACTTATGTGCTACATTTTGGAACATATCGGTATCGAATCGCAGCTTGTGATGGCATCGAATATAGTGGATAAATCTGCGATTTCGGATGTTCCATCGCTATCGTTTTTCGGTTCTCCGCTCGTCGCAGCGAAAATAGATGGCAAATGGATTTTCGCAAATCCTATGTCAAAATATTCTCCGCCCGACATAATACCTTCGAACCTCGCCGGCCAGCAGGCACTCTGGGTCGGTAAATCATCTGTGCAGATGGCTGAACTGCCGAACAATCCACTAAATGTCTATACGAACACCGATACTTTGTGGGTATCTCTCGAACCAAATGGAGATGCCGATGTCGAGGAGAAAATCGTATATGGTCTCGCTAATGGTATCGGTGTGAAATACTACAACGAAACTCCGAAGGAGCAATTGGATAAGAATTTCCAGACATCCGCAGGCGATTTTCATCCCGGGGCAACTCTGGTGGATTATTCGATTATCGGTTTGAATGGATTAGACTCTAATGCTGTCATTATCGAAAAAATAAGCGCACCATCATTGGCTCAAACGGCGGGCAAAAAACTTCTCGCATTTCAGGTTCCAGAACTGGAATATAAAGCTGGCGGGTTCGGTCAACCCACACGAAATACACCGATTTGGCATTCGAGCCCTAGCGTGAACGACCGCGTCTGGATTATAAAATTGCCCGAAAAATACGAACCCGATTATATTCCCGAGCCACTCTCCATAAAACTCGACTCGCTGAAATACGATTTGACTTTTAACTACGACAAAGGCAATCGAACTTTGACGGTTACCGAGCACTCGGAGCGCACCGACAGATTTGTTCCCGCAGAAGATTATCCCGAACTTCGTGCGGCGATGTTCCAGCGTGCAAAGGCATCCAAAAAATGGATTGTTCTGGAAAAGTGAGCAGGATGGGGAAAATAATGACAATAAGCCAATAACCATACGAAGCACAATGCCAAAATTTCTTTTCCCCGAATTAGAAACAGAAGAAACGGACGACTGGACATTCAAAGGTGCAAATACCCGTCGGTTAACCCATTGCTATCACGATTATCCAGCGAGGATGATTCCGCAAATTGCGGCAAAATTACTCGATATGTTCGGACAAAATGCTAAAATTCTTTTCGACCCCTATTGCGGAACTGGAACTTCATTGGTCGAATCGATTATAAGAGGAATAAATGCAATCGGAACCGACCTAAATCCACTCGCCTGCCTGATTGCTCAGGCGAAAACATCTACACCGGATTTAAGCCAATTGAATTCTAAAATATCCGATTTTCAAAAACTTATTTATAAACCGAACCGTTCGGCTCTCAACTCTATACCAAAAATCGAGGGGATAAAAAATCTCGAATTTTGGTTCAAACCAGAGGTAATCGAAAAACTTGCGATGTTGAAAAAGTTCATAGATGAAATCGAAAACGACTCGGTTCGATTGTTTTTCAAAATCGCTTTTAGCGAAACGGTTCGTGAAAGTTCGAATACCCGAAACAGTGAATTTAAATTATTTAGATATAAACCGGAAAAATTAGAAAATTTCGCCCCCGATGTTTTCGGTATTATGAAATCAAAACTTCTAAGAAACCGAAATGGACTACGAGAATTCATATCTGCAATGAATGGAAATAAATTTAAAGCATCCGCAAAAGTATATAACTTCGATTCGGTAATTGAAATTCCTGAAAAATATGTTAATCCGTCGAGCGTGGATATCGTCATAACCTCGCCGCCTTATGGAGATTCGCGAACAACTGTCGCTTATGGACAATACTCTCGTCTTTCAGCCGCTTGGCTCGAACTGCCAGAACCCGAGAAAATAGACCGAAAACTTATGGGCGGCAAGCGAGCGAAAGAAATAACAAAATTCCCTAGCCCTCTCCTCAATGAATCGATAGAAATAATAGCCGAAAAGGATGAAAAACGAGCATTGGAAGTTGTATCTTTCTATGAGGATATGTTCAAATCGATTTCCAATGTATCGAATGTGATTAAATCGGGTGGCTATGCCTGCTATGTGGTTGCAAATAGAAAAGTGAAAAATACGATTCTCCCTACCGATACCGCTATCCGCGATTTTTTCAAATATTTTGGCTTTCGATATGTAGATACATTCCAGCGTTCGATTCCGAATAAGCGGATGGCATTGCGTAATAGTCCCACAAACATCCCCGGCGAAGTGGATAGCACGATGATTAAAGAATTCATCGTCGTTATGAGAAAAGTATAATCCATCTTGTCTAATTTTTTATTTTCATTATCTTGCGTAAAATTTAACTCGGAGAATGCAGATTATGAAAGTTCTCGGCATAGACCCAGGAACGAGGATACTCGGCTGGTGCGTCGTGGATGGCGACAGGCGAACGCAGAAATTTATCGCCGGTGGAATATATCGTGTTGGTGCGAAAAAGAGCGAGCGCGGACTTTTAAAAATTTACGATGCGGTCTCTGAACTCATCGAAAAATTTTCTCCCGATATTCTTGTTCTGGAAAGTCCTTTTTTCGGGATGAATGCTCACACACTGATTCGTCTCGGCGAGGCGAGAGGTGCGATTTTAGTCGCAGGTTCGCACAGGGAAATTCCTGTCGAAAGCGTATCTCCCGCCGAGGCGAAACTCGCTCTGACAGGAAATGGTAATGCTACGAAGGAACAGGTCGCATATATGGTGAAAAATATTCTGAAACCCGATATCGAACTCCCAATCGATGCATCCGATGCCGCCGCTGTGGCGATAGCGTTTTTGCACAAGACCGCTTTGGGAAAAAGGAGTTAGAGGATAGAGGGAAATGATAAATGCACATCTCGAAGAACTTACTCGCTCGGCGACCAACCACTCGCACAATAAGTTTGGCAAAAGAAAAAAAATTAACGAAAAGAAAGTAATTTTTTTATTCCGAATAACTTATGAAAGCTAATGAGTTCATAAATTGGGAAGAGAGGTATCCGGCGGAGATGTAAAATTTGGCAATGTTCGATTTCAGGCAGAACTACTTTCTGTAGAAATGGACCTCGCTGATATCGATATTTCCGCTGCCGGGACCTGCCCATGTGATAGCATAAAGCGGGTCATTTTTTCCGAAGAAATTCGGGATGTATGCGACACAGAAACCGCACTGGTTTTCCTCCGATGTGCCATTTAATTGGTATATACTTTCTATCGGGGGATTTTTGCCCTGAGCGTAGAACTCCACTCTGCCAGCGTGATAATGTCCCGCATCGGTATACGGTGCACCGACCATAATATCTGTAATTCCATCGGAATTGAAATCGCCCGCAGAAGACACAGAGTTGCCAAACAGAGAATTCTTGTGCGAGCCTATATAACTTCTAACGGGTTCATTGTGAATCGATGTTCCTCCCGCGAAAATGTATGCGACACCCATTCCGCCGGGACCTCCGCCAGGTGCACCGATAAGGATGTCGTTAATGCCATCGCCCGTCAAATCGCCAGGGTTGCAAATTATGTATCCCATCTGTTCACGAGCGACCTTACCGGAGAATTTTGCCACAGGTTTTTTACTTATCACACTTCCGCCAGCGTAGACATACACGATACCCGCATCGTTTATATTGTTCACATCGGCGTAGACCGAACTTACGGCGAAATCGGGTGTGCCATCTCCGGTGACATCGCCCAGCGCTGCGACCTCCGTGCCATAAGAATCGCCAGAATGTTCACCGACGAGTGTGAAGGCAGGCTTAGAGAAATCCTCTCCACCGAGATAAAGATAGACAATTCCACTATATTTCCTGCCGGCATAAGGTGCTCCGATGAGAATATCCTTTTTGCCATCGCCGTTAAAATCGTATCCGCCCGCGATAGATGCCCCAAACCAATCGTTAGTGCGTTCGCCAAGAATCGTGACATCGGGTTTATTATCCATCTTTTTCCCGCCGAAAAATATATACACTTTGCCGGCATCGGTGCCATTGTCGTCGTTTTTATCTGCACCGATTGCGATATCGTCGAAGCCATCGCCATTTATGTCGCCGAGTGCGACCGCACTGACGCCGAAATGGTCCCCAGGTCTCTCGCCGACGAAAACCACTGCGGGATCCTTTGGAGTTCTATTACTCCCGAGATAAAGATATACCTTCCCCGGGTAATTTTGAGTCGTATAACTTCCCTCGGAGCAGATGAGTATATCTGTGAAACCATCGTTGTTGACATCGCCAGCGGGCACTACGGTCGAACCGAATCTATCCCCCTTCATAGCAGATTGAACCTTACCGACGAAGCGTAAATCCCTCGCGAACAACGAAGTCATAATGACAAAAATCGTTAAAATCCAAATTCCCTTTTTCATATTTTCTCCTATTTTTGTCGTAAAACATATTTTATTTTCGGACAAAACGAGTTCAATCGGGGCGCCCAGATTTGAACTGGGGACCCCTGGCCCCCCATGCCAGTGCGCTTCCAGACTGCGCCACGCCCCGATTTTCTGAATTTCAATGAACCTCGCAATTTTTTATAAGTTTATATTACATTCTATTATTTTGCAAGAAAATTTTCAAAAATATAAATATTATCCGAGCAATTCTCTAATCTCCTTCAAAGCATTCAATATTTCCTCTAAAACCTTTCGACACTCCTCCGAAACGATTTTTTTAGATTTCGTTTGTTTGGCAATTTTTTCTCTTTTTCGCATTTGCCGAATCTTGTGCTTCGCTCCCTCGATAGTATATCCATCTTCGTATAGCAATTTTTTTATTAGAAAAATCATATCGATATCTTTCCGGCGGTAAGCACGATTCCCTGCTCTATTCCTTTTAGGACGCAAGAAAGGAAATTCCGTTTCCCAATAACGAAGTATATGAGATTTTAAGCCTGTTATCTCGCCAACTTCTGTTATAGAGTAATACAATTTCTCCCTGATTTTCCGAGTTTTCGTTTTCTTGGTTACCATTTTTACTCTTTCTTAAAAATTTTCTTCTCCTGACCGAGTATCAATCTATTTATGTTTTTTCTGTGCGTAAAAGTTATGAAAATAGCCAAAAATAAAGATAGAATTTTAACAGATATATTTTCTTTGAGCAAAAAACATAGCCCCGAAAATACCCACACCGCAGAAAGCGATGCAGCAGAAACTATCCCCGCTACGACAAGTGAAACTACAAACATAACGAAAGCCACAATAGCCGGCAATGGAGATAGCACGATAGTCGCACCGAATGCAGTGCTTACACCTTTACCCCCTCGAAAACCTATCCATACGGGGAAACAATGTCCGACAACGGCGCCAACAGCGGCAAATTCTGCTGCGATAGTATTATTCAATAGCCATTTCGCGAGCAGAAACGATACGATTCCTTTTAGAGCATCGGCGATGGCTACTAATACAGCGACCTTTTTGCCGAGAACACGAGAAACATTCGTCGCACCTGTTGCTCCGCTGCCGAAATCGCGGATATCCTTCCCTGTCCTCGAGCGGACGAGAATATATCCGAACGGCACAGAACCTATAAGATACCCGCCAGCAACAGAGCCAATTATTTCCAATGCGTAGCACATAAGATTAAATTGAGCAATATCTTAATTCGATTTATTTCTAAACACTAATTTGAACATAACTCCATCGAATCCGAAACGCTTTCTGATTTGATTCGATATGTATCGCCTATATGATGGTGAAATCGCCTGAGGCATCTTTGTGAAAAAAACAAATTCCGGTGGAGATATATCCGCTTGTGTAGCATATAGAATTTTCGAGCGTCTTCCTCTGTAAACAGGTGGCGGTCTACGAGTCTGAAGAAATTGAACAAGTTCGTTCAACTGCGAGGTCGTGATTCGCTTTTTCCGCCTGCTGGCGACACGATGAATAACTTCCATAGCATAATGAACTCTAAAACCTGTCAAAGCCGAGACGAACACAATCGGAACGGAAGCGAGAAAAGGTGCATCCTGACGGATTTTATTCTCGTATTCCTCCCGTATATCGTTTATTCTCCCTTTCTTTTCCGAAAATTTTTTCTCGATTAAATCCCATTTGTTCACCGCGATGACTAATCCGCGTAGTTTTTCCATCGCCATCGCAGATATTCGCTTATCCTGCCGAGTTATGCCCTCGGTTGCATCGAGAATAAGCAAGACGATATCGCACCGCTCGATTACTTTGATTGTCCGCAACGCGGAGAAATATTCGATATTCTTTTGTTTCTTGAAAAGCCCAGCAGTATCGACTATTTCGTATGTCGTATCGAAAAAGTTTAATCGGGCATTCACAGGGTCGCGAGTCGTCCCTGGTTTAGAGTGGACAAGTGCGACTTCCTCCCCGATTAGTTTGTTTAGAAACGACGATTTGCCCACATTCGGTCTGCCGACAATCGCTATGCGAGTGATATCTTCATCATCATTTTCCACAGATATTTCAGGAATTTTCGAGACGATTTCATCCAAAAGGTCACCTGTTCCATATCCGAACTTAGCGGATACTCTGAAAACATCGCCGAGTCCTAATTTTTCTGATTCGGCACCTGACCAATTATCACCGGGATTATCTACTTTATTCACCGCTATAATCACAGGTTTCGAGGTTTTCCTGAGGATATCGGCAACTTGATAGTCGTCCGGGTGAAGTTCCGGTTCGACTATGAATAATATCAAATCGGACTCCTCGATGGCGGATTCTATTTGTTTCAGCACGCCCAATTCCAATTCGTTCAATGGATTCGGCAGAATACCGCCAGTATCCACAAGAAGAAAACTTTTACCGTTCCAGTCGAATGGTGCGTAATGTCTATCTCTTGTGACACCGGGCGTATCGTGGACAACCGCTATTTTCCTGTGCAGTATTCGATTGAAAAGAGATGATTTCCCCACATTAGGCCGTCCAACAATTGCGACGATAGGTAAAATTTTATTTTTTGTTCCCATAAGCCCGTTGCCAGTCAAGAAATTGTGCTGTTTAGGTAATATTTTTATAAAAAAGATTAAAGTATCTTTTTTATATTGTATAGATGTGATTATTGAATGTCAAGAGAATTCTCATAAATTATTTCATAAAAACGAAGTAACATATTGATATGTATAATGATAGTAGTAGCAGGAAATAATTTTCGCATTGAGGTGTCTTTATAAGATTATCGCATTTTTTGCGCGAGTTTCAGCAGTCCACCCGCAGAGATAATTTGCAGTTGGACATCGGTCAGTGGTTTTGCGGAGGGCAGTTCGATATTTCGGGTTATATCGAATATTTTTCCATTACTCAAATCTATTTCGATTTTATCGCCTGTTTGAACATTTGAGTTCGCGATTTTCGGAGCAATTAAGACTGGTAGACCCGCATTGACACAATTTCTGAAATAAATAGAGCCGAAACTCTCGCCGACAATCGCTTGTATCCCGAGCGCTATGAAACAATCCACCGCTTGTTGTCTCGATGAACCCGCACCGAAATTTTCACCGACAATCAGAATATCGCCCTTTCGAGCATTTTTTGGAAAATCTTTCCAGCCATCGAGATTGCAGAACGCATATTTGCCCATCTCGTTCAAGTCGGTGATAGCGAGATACTTATTGTGAAATATCATATCTGTGTCGATATCGTCTATCGGTTTGCCATCGCTATCCCTTATCACCCAGACATTGCCTTCGATTTTGTCTATCATAGTAAATCCTCGATTTTTATGGTTTGTTATAGTTGTATTCTCAAATGCTTGTTATGTTCTTTTTTGTATTTAACTGCCTGTATTTCTGCGACAATGGAAATCGCTATTTCATCCGGCGAATTGCCACCGATATCCAGTCCAGCAGGGGAATATAAAACGCTCAAATTCGGCTCGTAATCCAATTCCTTTTTCAATCTCGATATAATAGTCATCAATTTCGTTTTCGACGCCACAAGACCGATATATGAAGGTTTGCAGTCCAATTCTATCAGTCTTTTTAATACTACATAATCGAGTTCGTGCGAATGAGTAGCGATAACAAAATAACTATTTTCGGGTAATTTATTGTTTTCGAACGCATTATGATAATCTGTTATGATAATATCGTCGGCATCGGGAATTTTTTCGGCAGTTTCCGGTCGATTATCTATAATCGTCGTGAAATAATCGCCACTTTTCAAGTGGTATGCCAAAGCCTTGCCGATGTGCCCTCCTCCGAAAATAAAAATTTTGGTCGATGAAACTATGTTCTCGAAAAAAATCGAAACTTCACCGCCGCAAAGCATTCCAGTAGGCTCAGAATCGAGTGCGGTGCCATCCTCGGCGAGAAGATATTTTTTCATTATGGATTTCCCAGAACGAATGACATTTATAGCATCTCTGATAACCACTCTTTCGAGGTCTCCACCGCCGATTGTTCCGATTTTTCTGCCATCGGCAAAAACGAGCATTTTCTTGCCGAGAACAACAGGACCCGAACCACTTTTATCCACAACTGTCGCGAGAACCGCAGGAATACCATTCTGCCGAGATTTGATTATTTCACCGTATATCTCATCTACGATGTTCTTCTTCATAATTCATTATCCTATAATTTCATTAAGAAAATATTGCAACAACTTCATCGATATATGATTACGATAAAACTTGTTCGAGCGCTGGTCATCTATCGGATTAAACAACCCAGAATATTTCGATACGATACTGTCGGATAGTTTCGCTATTTCATCGACATTATGCCCGATTATTTCCTGTTCGATTTCGCGGGAGCGGACAACCGTAGGTGCAATCGCTCCGAATGCGATTCTGATATCCGCAATTTTCTCGCCATCGATTTTTGCGAGTCCGACAAAAGACAGTTTTGAAAGTGCCATCGCCTTGCGAGTCCCGACCTTTTTGTAAAATTCTCTATCGAAATTCTGAATCGGTATTAAAATCTCGGTCAAAAGTTCGTTATCGCGTAAATCGGTCTGCCCAGGTCCTTTTATGAACTTATCGATTGGAATATTCCGCACTTCCTCCGCACTTGTCAGAATTACTCTCGCATCCAGAGCATACAATGGTGGTAAAGTATCCCCCGCAGGTGAGGCATTGCAAATGTTTCCGCCGATTGTCCCGATATTGCGAACTGTCGGCGCTGCCATATCGAGAACCGCCGATTTCAAAATACTCGGAATGTCTTTATTTTGAAGCAACGATGTCAATGTGGCGGATGAACCGATTTTTATAAAACTATCCTCGATTTCGATATTCTTGAGTTGTTCGAGATGCCCGATAAATAGAACAGGTTTTTCAAATCTCGGTGTCGCACCGGAAATATTTCGGTATCTTACCATCAAATCCGTTCCGCCAGCGATGGGAATTACATCTTTCTCACCGCGTATTTTCAATGCCTCGTCTAAATTTTTTGGTCGATATGCGTTCACCATTTGACACCACCTTTGCTTGCTGCGATTTGAACCGCCTCGATTATCATATTCATTCCACTGCATCGGCAGAGATTGCCAGAGAGAGCATCCTTAATTTCTTCTCTGGTGGGTTTCGGATTTCGTTTCAGAAGCGACAAAGTCGCTACAATCATCCCAGGCGTGCAAAATCCGCACTGGACAGCGCCAGCCTCGGCAAAGGATTCCTCCAAGATTGCGAACTGCTTCATTTTACGAATGCCCTCGATTGTATAAACCTCTCTTCCCTCGACAGCGCCGACAGGCAAAATACACGATGGGACATTCTTGCCGTCGAGCAGAACCGAACACGCACCGCATTCGCCCTCGCCACAGCCCTCTTTGACACCGACGAGTCCGAAATCATCCCGAAGGACATCGAGCAACCTGCGAACAGGATTGCCAGAATACGAAACCTCTCTGCCATTTAATCTAAATTTAATCTCATTGAACATAAGCGATTACTCCTTAATCGGTTATTTTAAAATAAATAGAAGTTTCGATAGAACTGTATATGTCTTTTTTCCAAATGTAAATATTATCTCATCATCCTCGGATACAATTTCCGATGTAAAAAATTCATCTATTCTTGACCTTATCAATTTAACATCCCTCTTAATTTTCCAACTTTCATCAGGGTTTTTCGTATCGTAGAGAATAACAAACAACCTGTTATCTGCACCAAATCTTTGTGCACCCTGATGCTCGTATAACCAAATTATAATATCCTTCGGATTTTCAATAGCGTATTTAATATCTTCACTATATCCATCCGGTAAATATGTAACTTTCAGGTCAAAAGGCTGATTTTTGAAAAATAAATCCACACCTTTTACATTTTTCAGAGTTGGAATAACATTAGGATGACCACTTATCATATCCTCAATAATTACAGTAGTCCAATAGTTATACCACGAACATACAACATAATTTCTTATCTGGGTATATAGGCTATTCTCCACACTTCTAATTAATTCATTATACTTAAAATACTTTCTTACATATCGCACTTGGATTTTATTATCCAATTGCCCTTGAACAACTCCCCAGTGAAATTTTTTTACTTTTAAAAGTTCCTTTAATAAGTTCTGGTCTGATATAACTGATTTTCTTTGATTAAGTTTTTTCTCATATTCATCTTTTATGATTTTATCAACTGCTTCATTAGATACTTTTTTCTGAATGAGGAACTTTATGATGTCCCCTGACCTTCTTAATTTCTTATTACCAAAATTTTTTACAAATTTTTTTAAAACAGGTAATGGAATAGTGCTTAACTTCATTCTCAAGGATTCCTTTTCAGTCAGTATTCCCATTTAGCGTTCCTTTTTGAATAAAAATATATATTCGTGCTTAAACACATAAAACCCGCCAACCAACGCTCTATATCGCCATAATTCCTTCTGGTTTCTCTTAGCTTTTGTTTCCTCGAAATTTTTGACTATTATACTTTTCAGTTTATGACCCTTCTTAAGTATTTCCTGCATAACATAAAAGCCGAGCGGTATCCATTCGCCCTTCGAATATTTATCACCGATGACAATCGCAAAAAACCTTTTGGTATCGAGAACAGACAAAGAATTGTCGACAACCTTGCCGAATAACGATAGAAATTCGTTCAAACTCGCAGCATTCGATAAATCTTTCTCATAATCACTAAATTTTATTATATCCCAATACGGCGGATGAAATATAACAAATTGCACCGATGGAACACCTATTCTCTCCAACTTCTCCTTTAAATTTAGCGATGCACTATCCCCTATAAAAATTTCAGTGCGGCTATTTTCGGAGAAAATCGTTTTATCCTGTTCCAATTTTTCCCGAGCAATTTTAGCAACTTTCTCTTGAATTTCGATACCGATGCTATTTCTTCCTAACCTTCTTGCCTCGATGAGGGTCGTTCCACTTCCCATAAACGGGTCTAATACCCATTCCCCTTTCTTTGTATATCTTCGTAGAAGTTGGTTCGGGATTTGGGGAACAAAATTTCCCCAATATTCAGCAGAATGAGCTCCCGAATTATCCCGTCGCCCCAATATCCATAAACTATCTGTAATTATATCATCATATTCTTTCCAACGATTAAGATTTATATCGTTTATCTTACTTGTTTTTATTTCTGAAATCCCTTTTAAAAGCCTCTTTATATAGTATTTTGAGCGTTCTATTGTTTTAGTATCGAGAATTTGTCCTAATTCATTCTCCAAATATTCTTTTTTCAAATTTATCGTTTCGCCGTTGGAATCGATGTTTAACAGCCCCAAATTATCAGTCCTGAAACTTGATATACTATATTCTACATCCTTAATCTTATTTTTTATTTCAATTAAATCTTTTTCATCTAACAAAGATTTCAAAATTCGAGTTATTTCCGGTTTGTTTAGTATCATTTCTCCATTTTCTCCAACAATTCCTCTGGTCTTATTGGGATTTTATTTATCTCGATACCGAGTGCATTTTCGACTGCTGCTGCCAATGCAGGTGCTGCACCGACGAGTGTCAATTCGCCACTACATTTCGCACCGAAGGGTCCATATTCGTAAGGATTGTCGAGCATCTCGCTGACGATTTCTGGAACATCTTTCGCCGTCGGAATCGTGTAGTCGGTGATGCTGGACTGCTGGATTTTCCCGCCGATGCTCTCCATCACCTCGATTGAGCCGTAGCCGAGCCCCTGAACTATCCCGCCCTCGATTTGCCCCCGCATCATCCTCTCGTCTATCGGAATACCGACATCGAATATTGCCCAAACTTTTTTTGGTGTGATTTCATAAGTTAGTATATCCACCTCCACTTCGACCACATTTATCCCCCAAGAATATGTAGGATAGGCATCGCCGTGCATACTCTCCTGGTCCCATTCTATATATTTTGGATGGTGATATGTCTTGGAGACCTCGATTTCGCCGGGTTCGTTCCATCTCGTTTTGAGTTCGTCGGCAGCCTTTTTCAAAAGACCGCCGGCAATCATAGTCGTTCTCGATGCCACGGTCGGACCCGTATCGGGAACACGGCTCGTGTCGGGATTTTCGTATATCACATCTTCGAGTGGAATTTCGAGAGCGTTCGCGACGATTTTACGCATAGCGGTCAATGCACCCTGCCCCATCTCGACATTGGATATCAAAATTTCGACTTTACCGTCGGGATATTTCCTCAGTGTCGCAGTGCCGTGGATAATCTCTTCACCGTTGCCTGTAAATCCGCAGCCGTGATAGAACATCGAAATTCCGATACCCTTTCGGATTCTACCCGCTCGCGATTTGAAATCTTCCAACTTCTCCCGGATTTTAGACATTCGCTCTATTCTTTCGAGCATCTCGGGGATTTTAACATCCTGCCGCACAAGACCGCCGGTGCAGGTTCTATCGCCTTTTTTTAGGGAATGTCTCGACCTGAAATCGAGCGGATTTACGCCGATAGTCCGAGCGATTTTTTCCATCTGCATTTCTGCGGCAAAAAATGCCTGCGGAGCACCGAACCCGCGAAACGCTCCTGTCGGAACAGTATTCGTCCTAACCGCTCGCCCGTGAACTCTGACATTCGGAATGTTATAGACTCCAATAGCGGAGAACATCCCACGCTGAAGCACCACATCGGAAAGACCCGCATAAGCTCCTGCATCGAATTTTATGTCGACTTCGGCACCGATGATGTTCCCATCGGAATCGAGCGCCGTGCGATGGCTTATAATCGATGGATGACGCTTGGTGGTGGCAGCTATATCCTCATCCCTGTCGAAAACGAGTTTTACAGGATGCCCGGTTTTAAGAGCGGCAAATGCCACCTGTCCAGAAATCAGCGATGGATATTCCTCTTTTCCGCCGAATGCTCCACCGGTGGCGGTTTGAACGACTCGAACTCTACCCTCATCCCAGCCGAGACCTTCCGCAACCGCACGATGAACATAGTATGGACATTGCATCGAGCCATATATAGTCATCCTGTTATTTCGATAGATTCCAATAACACCCTGAGGCTCGATGTATAGATGTTCCTGATAACCTGTTCGATATTCGCCCTCGATTATCTTATCGGCATTCTGGAATGCTTTATCGGGTTCACCTTTCGTGTATTCGTAATCGACGAAACAATTGTTCTGCCCGTATATTTTCGGTGAATTTTCCGAAAGTGCATCTTCGATTGTAAGCACGGGGGGAAGTGGTTCGTATTCTATTGCGATTTGTGAAATAATCTGCGATATAACATCTCTATCGGGTCCGACGACAAGCAGAATCGGTTCGCCGATATAGTTCACGGTATCCTCGGCGAAAAATGGTTGGTCGTATATCAAAATCTTCACTCGGTTTTTGCCGGGGACATCCTTCTTGTCCACGATGAAATAGCCATCGGGAAGTTCTGGTATATCGATGGACAGAATTTTTGCTCTCGGTTTGGTCGAGCGCAAAGTTTTCGCGTAAAGCATACCATCGAACTCCATATCCCCGACATATCTTGCACCGCCCTCTATTTTCTCGCTCGCATCGACACGAACCACAGACTCGCTTATTCTTTCACTCATATTACCATAATCCTTCTTTGTTATGTTTGAAATATTTTTTGAACATTCATAATATAAAATTAAAAATATTCAAGTTAAATTTATTTTCATTTGCATATTAATATTTAAGATTTAATATAAAATTTTGCAAGGAGATATTTAAGATGACGAGAGATGAGATATTATCGACAGTGAAGAACGAGAAAATCGAAGTCGTCAGACTTTGGTTCACAGATATTCTCGGTAGGCTAAAAGGATTTTCACTTCGAGTGGAGGATTTGCCGCGAGCGCTCGATGAAGGTATCGGTTTCGATGGCTCGTCTGTGGAGGGTTTCGTTCGCATAGAGGAAAGCGATTTGCTCGCATTTCCCGATACCGATACATTCATATTGCTACCCGAGGAATTCGGTGGAGTGCGAACCGCCGTTATGATTTGCGATATTCTATACCCCGATGGTGAACATTTCGAGAGCGACCCGCGGTTCGTTTTAAGAAATATGCTCGAGCAGGCGAAATCACAAGGTTTCGAGCATTTTTATGTCGGTCCCGAACTCGAATATTTTTACTTCCCCTCGGAAAAAGAGCCTATTCCACTGGATTCTGGCGGATACTTCGATATTCTTCCGCTGAACAAATCTGCTCATGCTCGCAAGGAGACATTCATAACACTTCGCGAGCTCGGTATCGAGCTGGAGGTTAGCCACCACGAAGTTGCAAAAAGTCAGCACGAACTCGATTTCCGTTACGACGATGCCTTGAACATTGCCGATACGATTCAGATAGCGAAGGTTATTGTAAAAGAGGTCGCTAGAAAAAATGGACTGTATGCATCGTTTATGCCGAAACCCGTTTTTGGCGAAAATGGGAGCGGATTTCATATTCATCAATCGCTCTTTACCGATTCTGAAAATGCTTTCTACGACAAGAACGACCCATACAATCTTTCAGACATCGCGAAACATTATATAGCAGGGCTTCTGAAACATTCCGAAGAGATAACAGCGATAACGAACCAATGGGTGAATTCATATAAGCGTCTCGTTCCTGGGTATGAGGCTCCTGCATACATCAGTTGGGGAAGGAAAAATCGTTCGGCGTTGGTGCGTGTGCCTGCGTTCAAACCTCATCGATGGAAATCCTGTCGGGTGGAATATCGCGCGCCCGACCCTGCTTGCAATCAATATCTCGTTTTCGCCGTGATGCTCGCGGCAGGGCTCGATGGTATTCAGCAGAAGTATCCATTAACAAAACCAATCGAACTGGATATCTACACGATGCATCCCGACGAGAGGGAAAAGCACGGTATAAAATCGCTGCCTGATTCGCTTTTCTCGGCGGTGCAAAAGATGGAACATAGCGAACTCGTGAGAAAAACTCTCGGTGATACACTGTTCACCAAATACATCGCAAATAAAAAAGCAGAGTGGGAACGATATCGTGTGCAGGTCACGGATTACGAACTGCGAGAATATCTCCCGACATTGTAACAGTGCAAATCTAAAATTTTTTACTCAAAATTTATAATCTATGAATCTGCCGAAATATGTTTTGGTCGGGTGGAAATTACAGGAGTTTGTTGGTCTAATAATTATCTCATCCTCGTTATTTTCACCCGCCCGATTTTTCTTTTATCTGCGGAGATTATCTCGAATTTCAACGAATTCCACTCGATAGCCGTGCCTCTTTGGGGTATCGTTTTAGTCAATTCTTCTATGAAACCGCCTATGGATTGGAATTGTCCCTGCGGAAAACTTAACCCCGTTATGATTTCGAGTTTTTCGATTGGAGTATCTGCTGGAAGAATAATACTCGAGCCAGGGATTTCCAATTCCCGCTGTCGAGGAATTTCCTTAGTGCGTAAAATCTTTTCTACGAACGGTCTACCGCCGATTACCCCCGTGATTTCGCCGTGCTCATCTACGACGAGTGCAGGAGGGAATTCGGATTTTTTATTCTCATTTATAAAATCTATGATGTCCTTGCTCTCTGGGATAAATATAGTGGAAATATCTTCGATGGCGATTTTTCCTGCGGGTGAAATTTTCGCTGCGAGTTCCGAATCCAAAACCCCTACTATCTCATCGCTATCATAGATAATTATATACGGCAAACCTTTTATCAATGCCTTGTGGACATTTTCAGCATTATCGCCGATATTCGCCTTTCCGCACCGAGCGAGAGGATGCATCAAATCCAATGCCCTTTTCCCTGCTAACCGAAGCAGTATCAAGATGGAAAGCAACTGTCCACTATCTAATCCTCGAAGTGGATTGCGAAAAATCTCCATCAATTCCACAGGATGAGGAGTATCATCGTTGCCGAATTTTTCGAGTATTCTCGATATACCCTTCGAAAATCCCGAAACGATTATAATTACAGGGAATGCGAGGATATGGAAAGCGAATAGCACTTTATCCGCGATTTTTATCCATTTCGGTGCAAAACGCAAACCGAAAGATTTCGGCAATGTTTCGCAAAAAATCAATGCGATTAAACTCAAAAGAATCGTAACATAGAGTTCGCTGAATGCACCGAATTTTTTCATCGCGAACTCGGTTGCGAGTGCTGTCGATGTAACATATGCGACATTAGTTCCGACGAGTGTAGTTGCCAGAAGTTTTTCGGGGTGCTCCCGCCACCATTCAGAAAGTCCCGAGGATTTAACATAAAGTTGCGAAACAAATGCTGTCTCCGTGCCAGCAAAAAATGCAGCGAATAATAAACCGATAAATATTATAAATATATTAATCATAAAATTTTATTGATAATTTCTTTCGACAACAGTGCATACAAAATTTTTTTTATTTCGACCAATCCAATAGGTTTTTCATTCTCATCCAAGATAATTGCCGAGCGGATACCAGTTCTCATAAGTGTCGACAGCAGTTCGCTCACCGATGTTTTATAATCTACCATCACCGGCGGAATAGATTTCTCGCCGGCGGGGACATCATCCGGAATGCCCAGTAAATCGTTTGGTTCTATGAGCCCTGCGATGGCATTTTCATCGAATAGGACTATTACACTTTGCGATGCAGAATCGAATTTCCTTCGCAATTCTCCCGCTGGTGCATCGAAATTTGCAACAAGCCATCGTTCTCTTGGAATTGCAAAGTCTGTAATCGGTATTTTGTCGAGTTCTATCGTGCCGAGAAGCCCCGTTATGAGTTCGGGAGACCAATTTTCGCTCCGCCTCAAGATATCGACCATCGCCTTGAAATCGGCTTCGGTCAACTCCTCACGAACGAATTTGTTGGCACCGACAAGCGAACTCAACTTGGAAAGAACGAATATAAACGGATATAGAATATGCATCAAAAAAATCAAAATCGAATTGGTGGTTCGAGAAAAAATCATATTCCATCGTGCAGCGATGACCTTTGGAGTGATTTCGCCGAATAGCAAAAGTAAAATCGTCATTACAGGAATTGCGTATGCTGCACCTTTGCCTGGGAAATGTCTCGCGAGAAACGATGTTGTAAAAGCTGTCGCCGCTATATTAACAATCATATTGCCCGATAAAATTTCTGCCAGCAGTTCCGATGGTTTTTCGAGTAATTTCAATGTCCTTTTGGACGATTTATCCCCCCGATATCGCATTCTCGCGCGGTGGATTGGCGAAATGGAAAAAAATGCCGTTTCGGAGCCCGAAAAAATCGCAGAAAATCCCAGCAGAACTAAAAGTAAAACTATTTGCAAGAAATATAACATTTTATTTTATCGCCTCGCTGCATCCTCTAATAGATTTCAGTAAAATTTCAGGGAAATTGCCACTCCATTTTATGTGAATAACATCTTTCGTGTTCTCTGTGATTTTGAACTGTTCGGAGATTTCAACTCCGCCGACCCATGCGAGTTCTTTCCCGATGAAAATCAATGGTAAAGACCTGCGAAAAATCGATGGCACGCCACGGTTTTTCAGAAATTTCGACAATCTCATAGATACATTGCCAAGCGGCTTGAAAAACATTCCACTTCGATATGGTTTTATCGATATTTCCCGCCAATCGTATCCGAGATATGCTTCCAGCGGTGAAATTTCTGCGAAATTCTCCGGCGGATGTGTTATTTCCACCTGAATTTTGCCGAGGTCGTCATCTAGAGCAATTTGTTCGTCCAAACCGATATTTTTCGACACGAGTTGAATAGGCAAATGGTCTGCGAAAAATAAACAGTTTTCAATTTTTACGGCGAATATTCCGCTGTAAATCGTGATTTTTTTATCTGCCCGAGCAGTTTTAAGTGAATTAAAAATTTTTTCGATGCGTTCTCGGGAAAATTGTTTCAACCCGATTCCAAAACGGATTAGAGTTTGGCGAAGCATCTCGCCGAAAGTAAAAGGGTCCGTCAGTGTCTCATCTGCGCGAAAAACTACGATATTTTTGCATTCACCCACAAATATTTTATCATATTGGATTTTAAAACATCTTTCGAGTGCATATTTTGTCTCTCTTATCATCTGCGATGCCGATTCTATATGATATATCGAATTTTTACCGAAGTGCGATTTTATAAACGGAATAAGTTCGTTTCGGATAAGGTTTCTCGAATATTTCAAGTCGAGATTCGACGAATCCTCTCGCCAAAAGATGTTGTGCCTTCTCAATACCGATACTATTTGTTCGCGCCAGATAGGGAGAATCGGTCTGACCATTCGGTTTTTCTTCGGCTCCATAGCAGAAAGCCCGCGAATTCCTGTGCCTCGCAGAAGATTGAACAGAAATGTCTCCACCACATCGTCGGCGGTATGAGCCAAAGCTACCACACCATCGTATTCTTTAGAAATTTCGTCGAAGATTCTTAGACGCTGATTTCTCGCCGTTTCCTCTATGCCGAGATGAAATTTTTCTGAGAGTTCTGCAATATTCACCCGATAGATTTTAAGAGGAATTTTCCATTTCCTGCAAAGTTCTGCCACAAAAATTTCGTCGCCATCGGATTCCTTGCCACGCAACAAATGATTTATGTGAACCGCACGCAAATCGAAACCTTGCATCTTGGATAGTTCTCGCAGAAACATCAGCATAAATACTGAATCTTTTCCGCCGGAGACAGCAGCAATGACTGTTTCGCCGTTATCCCATAGTTCATTTTCGAATGTGAACCGCTCGATTTCCGAAAGTATTTTGATATCGTCATCATTCATCTTATCGAAATATTCGTTCACCGCTATATCTCTATTTTATATTTCTCTATTTTTCTATACAGAGTTCTCAATCCTATATTCAGCAACTTGGCGGCGCGTGTCTTATTGCCGTGTGTTTTTTTAAGAGCATTTTCGATTGCCTGCTTTTCGAGTTGTTCCATCGTTCCGTCCAGTCTAATTTTTTCTGGCTGCTCGATGAATGATGGCAGTTCATCTAAAATCTCGTCCTGCGATAAAATAGCGATTTCCTCGAGAGCATTCCGCAGCTGACGAACATTACCTTGCCAACTATACGAGAGAAATGCCTTCATAACTCTCGGCGAGACACCTTTTATATCCCTACCGAACTTCGCCGAAAGTTTTCTGAGGAAAAACGAAACCAATGGAGGAATATCTTCGGTTCGTTCCCTAAGTGGTGGAATCTCGATGACGAAAACTCTCAAACGATAGTATAAGTCGTTGCGAAATTTTCCTACGCTCATCAATTCTTCGAGATTTTGGTTCGTTGCGGTTATAATTCGGACATCGATTTTAATCGGTTTTTCTGCACCGAGCGGTTCGACCTCCGCAGATTCTATTGTCCGAAGAAGTTTCGCCTGCAATTGAAGTGGCATATCGCCGATTTCATCTAAAAATAGTGTTCCGCCATCGGCGAGTTCGAACTTACCGGGTTTCCGTTTTGTCGCACCTGTGAAAGCACCTTTCTCATAGCCGAATAATTCGCTCTCCAAGAGGTTTTCAGGAATTGCAGAGCAGTTTATTTTTACGAGTTTACCGGTTCTTCCAGAAAGGTTGTGGATAGCTTCTGCTACGAGTTCCTTTCCTGTTCCGCTCTCGCCGAGAATTAAGACAGTGGAATCTGTGGGAGCGACAGCCGTAATCATTTTGAAAACTTTGTGCATTTGCGGAGAGACGCCGACCATCCCTTGAAATTGTGTTTCGCTGTCGACCGCAGCGAGTAATCTCGTCCGTTCGTTCGCTATTTTATATCTTTCGAGAGCCTTTTCGATAATCGCTCTAAACCTTCTGATATCTATCGGTTTGACGAGATAATCATAGGCACCCGATTTCATCGCCTTCAGGGCGGTCTCGACGGATGCGTGTCCTGTCACCAATATCACAGGGCTATCGGGAATTTTCTCCTTGGCGAAATCGAGAATTTTTATCCCATCGATTTCATCTTTCAGAACTAAATCTGTTATGATGAGTGCGGGCTTTTCATTCTGGATAATTTCGAGTGCTTTGGAACCATCGGTAGAACCTATAATTTCACCGAACGATGATGCGACATCGCAAAGTGTTTCGAGCTCGACGGACTCGTCGTCCACAATCAATATCTTATATGTATCTTTCATATAATCGAATATAAGTTCGATTTACATTCGGTCAAGTTTAAATATGACAAAATGGCATTATTTTGTCCGTATATAGATGACATATTTGACACAAATATGACACGCAAAAAAATCGATGGTTTTGGGAAATGCCTAATAATATGCGATTATCGTAGTTTGGCACGATGATTGCTATATATCCAGCGGAAAATGGAGTTAAACTTAAAAGGAGGTGATACTATGGCAATCACAAGATTGAAACCATTCGAGGACTTGATGAGCGTGCAGGATGAGGTTTCTCGATTCCTCGACGAGTTTTTGGGCACGCGATTTGCATCTTCCATTGCGAAGAGAAGCGAAGAGAGCACCATCGATTGGATTCCTCGTGTAGATATCTCGGAGACCGACGATGAGATAATCGTGAAAGCCGATGCACCCGGTATGAAAAAGGATGACATCAAAGTTACCCTGTCGGAAAATGTTCTGACTATCTCCGGTGAAAAGAAAGCCGAGCGAGAGGACAAAAAGAAAAATTACCACCGAATCGAACGGGTTTTCGGTTCTTTCACGAGAAGTTTCTACATCCCTACGAATGTAGATTCCTCTAAAATCAAAGCCTCGTATGAGAACGGCGTTCTGACTGTTACACTTCCGAAGAAAGAGGAAGCGAAACCGAAGGAAATTCCAATCGAGGTGGAATAAGCACGCAAGATGGGGCGGCTCCGAAAACGAGTCGCCCCGCAAATTTCAAACAATTAGGAGGATTATGAATGAATAATTTGATTTCATTTGTAATTTCTTTTACCATTTTAACATAGTATAATTCGACGAGGTATTTCGATGCCTCGCATAGACAGATATTAATTAAATGAAAACACATAAAGGAGGCGATTAAAATGGGAAAAATTTTAGGCATAGACCTCGGGACGACAAACAGTTGTATGGCTGTTATGGAGGGTGGCAAACCCACAGTTATTCCGAATTCCGAAGGAGGAAGAACTACGCCATCCATCGTAGCATTCACAAAGGATGGTCAACGACTTGTGGGTATCACCGCCAAACGGCAGGCGATAACAAATTCTGAGAACACTGTCTACTCGATAAAGCGGTTTATGGGTAGAAGTTTCGACGAGGTTCAGACGGAGATATCGCAGGTGCCATTTCAAGTGGTCAAGGGAGAAAGAGGTATCGCTAAGGTGAAAATAACGAATCTCGACAAGGAATTCTCTCCACCTGAGATTTCGGCGATGATTCTGCAAAAGCTCAAAGCCGATGCCGAATCGTATCTCGGCGATAAAGTAACCGAGGCGGTTATCACTGTCCCCGCCTATTTCAACGACTCGCAGCGTCAAGCGACAAAAGATGCAGGAAAGATTGCGGGTTTCGAGGTCAAGCGGATACTCAACGAACCGACCGCTGCTGCTCTCGCTTATGGTCTCGATAAGAAAGGCAAAAATATAAAAATCGCCGTGTTCGACCTCGGCGGAGGAACTTTCGATATCTCGATTCTCGAACTCGGAGAGGGCGTTTTCGAGGTGCTTTCCACGAACGGCGATACGCATCTCGGCGGAGACGATTGGGACCAAAAGATAATCGATTGGTTAGTCGAGGAATTCAGAAAGGAGCAAGGTATCGACCTTACAGGCGACCCGATGGCGATGCAAAGGCTAAAAGAAGCCGCAGAACGAGCGAAAATCGAACTCTCATCCGTTATGGAGACAGAAATCAATCTGCCATTCATAACGGCGGATGCCTCGGGTCCGAAGCATCTGTCGATGAAACTGACGAGAGCTCATCTCGAACAGATGACATCTGATTTGCTCGAAAGGGCTGTTGCTCCTTGCGAAAATGCTCTCAAAGATGCCAATTTGAGTGCATCGGATATCGACGAGGTCATACTCGTCGGCGGAATGACCAGAATGCCGGCGGTGCAGGAAAAGGCGAAACAACTTTTCGGACGCGAACCTCACAAAGGAATCAATCCCGACGAAGTTGTTGCTGTGGGCGCCGCAATTCAAGCGGGTGTTCTCGCTGGCGATGTCAAGGATATACTTCTGCTCGATGTGACTCCGCTATCGCTCGGCGTGGAAACGCTCGGCGGAGTAATGACCACACTTATACCGAGAAATACCACAATACCGACACGGAAAACCGAGGTTTTCACCACGGCTGAAAATAATCAGACGACTGTGGAAATTCATGTTCTCCAAGGAGAGAGGCAATTCGCTAAGGACAATAAATCTCTGGCGAAATTTTTCCTCGATGGTATCCCGCCAGCACCTCGCGGTGTCCCTCAGATAGAGGTGACATTCGATATAGATGCGAACGGGATTCTCCATGTAACTGCGAAGGATAAGGCTACTGGCAAGGAGCAAAGTGTCAGAATCGAGCCTACATCGGGTTTAACCGACGATGAAATCGATAAGATGGTTGAGGATGCGAAAAAATTTGCCGAGGAGGACAAGAAAAAGCGCGAAGAAGTGGAGTTAAAAAATCGAGCAGACCAGTTCGTATATGCGACAGAGAAGGAAATGAATGACCTCGGCGATAAAATAGACCCCGCAGATAGAGCGAGACTCGAATCTTCCATAAAGGACCTTCGCGATGCAATCAAGCGTGATGATTATGCTGCAATCAAACTCAAGATGACCGAACTCGAAAAGGATTGGCACGAGGTCGCTCAAAAATTGTATCAGACCACAGGAACAACTCCCCCGCCGGGCGGAGGAGCACAGGCTAATCCTCCTGGCTCCGAAACCACATCGGGGCAAACCAGCGACGAGCAGAGCGAAAAACCCAAAGATGACAACGATAATGTGGTCGATGCAGATTACACGGTAGAATAATGAAAACGGAATAATAGCACCATTTACTATGAAAAACCCCTCGTATTTTTCGCACAAATTCTCGAAATTGTGAAATCGAGGGGTTTTTTATTGCGTTTTTCGATAGGTTATCTAAATTCAGAAAAATTAATTAAATTTGGAGGTAAAGATTATGGATTTTAAAAATTACATCCGCACGATACCCGATTTTCCGAAAAGTGGGATAATGTTTCGCGATATAACCACGCTTATCAAAGATTCCTCGGCATTTTCCGGTGTCATCGATGTCTTTCATCAGCGATATCACACGAAGAAAATAAATTATGTCGCCGGTATAGAATCTCGCGGATTTATTTTCGGTGGGGCACTCGCATACGCTCTCGGGGTGGGTTTCATTCCGATTCGCAAAAAAGGGAAACTTCCCGCAAAAACAATTTCCGAAACTTACGAATTAGAATACGGCACAGATACTCTCGAAATCCACGAGGATGCTATCGGCGAGGGCGATAAAATCCTTCTAATCGACGATTTGATTGCAACGGGCGGCTCATTGCTCGCAGCATCTAAACTCATAGAGAAACTTAATGCGGATATTGTCGAGATAGCGGTGATTATCGAACTGGTAGACCTTAAAGGCAGAGATAAAATTTCGCCCCGTCCTCTGTTTTCACTTGTCAAATTTGAGGGGGACTAAATTTACTTCTTCCCGCATTATGTCTTTCGATTCGTTTGTCGAGGTCGGCGGTCTGACCGATATAGTATCTGCCAGATATTTCATCTTCGAGGATATAAACCCAGTAAGGCATCTTGATTAGAATAAAACGGGGCCGACCAGATTTCATCGGAGCGATCTCCCCGACAAAGTCGGGGCGTGTTTACCAGGCTACACCACGAAAATCAATCTTTCGATTTAATCAATTTTTGAATTGCTTTTCTACTCTTCCACTTCTTTATTTGCCGTTCTCGATGGATAGCCTCGCTGCGGGAATCGAATTTTTCTGTATATATGATTTTCCATTTCCCGCCTCTTGTGAATTTACTTCTTCCCGCATTATGTCTTTCGATTCGTTTGTCGAGGTCGGCGGTCTGACCGATATAGTATCTGCCAGATATTTCATCTTCGAGGATATAAACCCAGTAAGGCATCTTGATTAGAATAAAACGGGGCCGACCAGATTTGAACTGGCGATCTCCGGCTTGACAGGCCGGCGTGTTTACCAGGCTACACCACGACCCCATTTAATTTTT
>CAYRNI010000009.1:12432-34244 GCA_964425665.1 uncultured bacterium | reverse complement strand
GTGCAACTTTTCTCGTCCCGAAAAAAATCAGGACAATTCATTGTTGCATCAAAGTAATAAATAAATTCTTTAACCGAGTAAAATTATGATGATTTTGCATTCTGATTTTCTCGACTCTGGTTTTTCTCCTCGAAAAAATCTGCTATTTTATGTCCTGGTCCGCCGATGTTTCCGATGCCGACTAAAAATTTTTTGTTGCCGTCGAGTTTTAAGGTGAAATCGAGAATTTTTTTAGGGTCTCCACTCGCTACGAAGACGATTTTTTTACGAGGTATTCCGTTTTTCACCATTACATCGGCGATTGCGGGAAGATTCGCTCCCACTAAAATATATAAATCTGCGGGAATTTTTTGCCCCATAAGTTTTCCGAGCTGCAACGACCTCTGGATTCTATCTGCACGGGAATTTGCTATCGCTATAATTTTCTCATCCTTTTCGAGCCGTGAGGACAACATTTCCCAGACAATAATAGTGGATTCGGGGTCATTCGCAGCGAAAGCGTTAGCGAAGCGAATTCTTTGATTTCTTTCCACAAACGAAAATATTTTCAGAACGCCAGGGTCGGGAGTTGCATTCCACATCGCCTCGAGAGCGGCTTGTCTCTCGACACCGAAATGTCGAGCAACCGCCAGTGCCAATGCAACATTTTCCTTATGCTCGATATAGCCGAATTTGTTTATCTCGTCGTCGGAAATGGTTTCTGGGTCGGTTAAAATGAGTTTGCAATCGACTTTCTCGGCGTTTTCTTTCAGCCAATCGAACCTTTCTCTCTCGCCGGTGAAACATATCCCTCCTCTCGGCATAATCGCACTCATAGCATCGGCGGCATCCCGAACGGTTGGTCCCATAACATCGAGATGGTCTGGACGGACATTCGTCAGCACGCCGATTGTGCCTTTTATGTATTTGTTTTGCAAGACCCATTGCAGTTCGGGGTCCACCGCCATACATTCCGTTACGAGTATATCCGCACCGAGTTTCACGGCGTATTTCACCACCCATTTCTGCTCTAAAACATTGGCGGGACCTATCCGATTTATCGGTTCTTCTGCTCCATCGGGATGGATTATGCGGGCATCGGTTCCTGTGGTTTTGGTCACGACGGTTTTATCCGTCTTGCGAAGCGCCGCACCGATAAGACGAGTGACGGAAGATTTTCCACGACTGCCATTGATATGAACTCGAATAGGTATCCGCGAAAGTCTGCTCTGATGAATTCTATACTCGAAAATCCAATAAACGATTAGAGCGATAACCAACACTGTTGTTATTATTATTCCCATTTCACCACGACCTCGACTATTTTGTCTTCGATTATACAATATATTGTATATTTTTTCGCGATTTTTTCAATAACGATTTGCGATGGAGTCGGCAATGTCCATTCTATCGGTGGTTGCCCGCAGATAACCATCTCGCCCGACGATAGAAAATATGCTATGTCCCTGTCGGATAGATAAATATTTTCGATATCATTAGATATTCCGAACGAGACATCTCTCTCGACGCCGGCGGCGATATATTTCGATGAGGATGACCATACGATAGGTGTTTCCACCGAGACTATCTGTTGCGATAAGTTGCTATTCGAGTCATTTTCGTCGGCGATGCAGTGGATAAAATCTTTCCAGTTCGCTATACCGATTAAGACAGGATTTTTGAGTGAAGATTTTGAAATAATTTTGAAATCCTCCACAGGGTCGCCGACCGATGAATATTCGATAATTTTTTGTCTCATTTCATCGAACGCACAAATCGAGCCATCGCTATATACCGCTATCTGCTGCGGATAGAACATACCCGTGTCGATTTTCCCTCGTAATCGGAGAAATCTATCGTATTGGTAAATCGTATTTTTCATCGGGACTGCGACATATAGCCATTGTCCGGAGAATGCGATATCCGTGATTCCCGAAAGCATTTCATTGTCGGCGCGACTTGTGTTCTGGGCGAGCGTATCGTCCTCATAATGGTAGATACCATTCGGGCAGGCGATATAGAAACCGCTCATCTTGTCGGGAACGATAGCGACAGGTGGAGGCGAGAAAGTCGCCAAAGTTTCTATAATCACTATTGCGGTAGCGAGTGTCATTTTGGAGATGTTTTTTCTATAATTTCCTTCATTTCTCGTGTTGCTCGTTCCAAGCCGACGAGTGCAGCACGGCAGATTATCGAATGCCCTATCGAGAATTCCTCGACGGATTCGATTGCTGCGATATTGATTACATTCTGATAGTCGAGAGCGTGCCCGACAGCGACACCGAGTTTCTGCTTTGCGGCGAGTGTAGCGGATTTCTCGATTTTGTCGAGTTCCTCGAGTTCCTTCTCGAAATCGGGAGCATCGGCGTAAAAGGTGGTGTTGAGTTCGACAAAGTCGGAGCCTATTTCTGCGGCGATGCGGACATTGGTCTCGGTGGGGTCGATGAAAAGCGAAACCTCGATTCCGCCATCTTGAAGTTTAGTAATAATCGGTTCTAAATCGCCTGCTTCCTGCTCGAGATTGAAACCGCGTTCAGTGGTGTTCTCACCGCTCCGTTCGGGGACTAATGTCACCATATCCGGCAGATATTTCAACGCTATCTGAACCATTCCCTCGGTGGGCGCCATCTCGAGTGTCAAATGTGTGGAAACTGTCTGTCGAAGCAAAAGCAAATCTCTATCTTGGATGTGTCGTCTGTCCTGCCTGAGATGAATCGTTATTCCATCGGCGCCGCCGAGTTCCGCTATATACCCCGCGAGAACGGGGTCGGGATATTTTGTTCCACGAAGTTGTCTCAATGTGGCTATATGGTCAACATTTACGGATAATCGGGACATTTATACCTCCTGATGTGTATTTTCGCTATATCGAATTTATTTTCAAATAATATATATGAAAAAATAAAAACACAAAAACCTTTTATATTATTCATAATAAAAATCATATTGGAATTTTACTTGTTATTTTTGCGATATTGTATTAAAATTAATTAAAAATTGGAGAGAAATATGGCTGAGGTGATTTTAAGAAATGTGAATAAGATATATGATAACAAGGCGCATATAATCAAGGATGTCAATTTGGAGGTTGCGGATAGAGAATTTCTCGTTCTTGTCGGTCCATCTGGCTGTGGAAAATCTACATTGCTGCGTATGATTGCCGGTCTCGAAGAGATAACATCCGGCGAGATTATAATAGGTGGAAGAGTGGTGAATGATCTTTCCCCTAAGGATAGAGATATCGCTATGGTTTTCCAAAATTATGCACTATATCCGCATATGAATGTCTACGATAATATGGCTTTCGGTTTGCGGATGCGTAAATTTCCGAAGGATGAAATAGACAGGCGTGTTCAGGATGCAGCGGAAATTCTCGGGTTGAAGGAATATCTTAAACATAAGCCGAGGCAATTATCCGGCGGACAGAGACAGCGGGTGGCACTCGGAAGAGCCATCGTTCGCAAGCCGCAGGTTTTCCTGTTCGACGAGCCTCTATCGAATCTCGATGCGAAATTGCGTGTCCATATGCGGACAGAAATCAGCAAGTTGCACAATAGACTTCAAACCACGATGATTTATGTCACTCACGACCAGACAGAGGCGATGACTATGGGCGATAGAATCGCCGTGCTTTACGATGGCATAGTTCAGCAGCACGATACTCCACTGAATTTATATAACGACCCCGATAATCTTTTCGTAGCGGGATTTATAGGTTCGCCGGCGATGAATTTTGTCGATGGCAAAATCGAAAATTCGCGACTCATTGTGGATAAAGTCGAGATAGATTTGGGCAAGAAAGTTCCAGCCGAAGATGTAATCGTCGGTATCAGACCCGAATATTTCATAATAGATGAAAAAAATCCGCATTTTGAAACGGAAATCGAGGTCATCGAACCGATGGGCAACGAAATTTTTCTCTATTTTGAACTTTCGGGGAAACAAATGGTGGCGAGAGTATCATCCTCGCACAAGGTTAAAGTAAGCGATAAGATTCCATTCCGTATAGACTTGCAAAATATAAAACTTTTCGATGTGAAAACAGAAAAGAGAATAAGAATATAGAATTGAAGTTCAAATTTTTTTCAGGGTAGGGTATTTCGTTGGAATTTCTGGTATCCCCATAAAAAAAGTGGTAGGAAATTATTGTTTATTTTTTCTCGATTGTTCGAATTTTGCATCTATCCATTCATCTATCAGCGATTTTTTGAAACGCCATTCCTTGCCGAATTTCGCCGCGGGTATTTTGCCCTCCTGAGCCCATTTGTAAATTGTCTGTGGCTTCAATTTCAAATATTTTGCCACTTCCTCGACTGTCATTATCTCGTATTCAGACATATTTTTCTCCAGTGAAAATTTTGAAGGTCAAACTCAATAGTAATCGGGTTTATCATTAGATTTATGCTCTTTAAAGATAAATTCACCTACGGTATGGAAGATATGAGCGTAGAAATTGCTCTCCTGTTTTCTCAAAATTTGGAAAGGTTTTCCCTTGTCGCCGACATAAGGTCTGAGATTCCATGCGAGTTGAGTTCCGACGAACGCAAAAATAATGACCCATATATGGAAAACCTTTATCCCCTGGTGCGGGTATATCGCTCGGTTTTCGCAGGCGAGGACGAAACCTTGATTGAGAATCGCCATCCCCGATAGAGCGGCAATTCCGAATATAGCCACATGAAGCAAACGAAGAAATGGATAACTCGAACCGATTAGCACGAAGAATAGTGCAATCGGAGCGAACGATGCCAGAACGCAAGCAATCAGAGCATAGGCAGCAAAAACCATCGCCAAAGACTGACCGAGACTCAATTTACTTCCCAAAAGGATATTGAACACGAACAACGCAGGATAACTTATGAGCAATGAAAGATAGAATAGAACAGGCACTTTAATCATCGAGGAAACCGCTTGCAGTGGCGAGTTATATATCCCCATAACAAAACCATATACGGCGAAAAAAACAACACTTATCAGAAATAACTGCACGATTGTTCGTCCAAGATGTTCCTCGTTGAAAATCCTTTCGAAAAATTTTTCTCTATTTCTCAGCAGTTCAGTGAAAATTCCATCGTTCATAATACCCCCCTTTTTTTGTAAAATAATTTTGTTTCTAATTGTGTCAAGTGATTTTTTATTGTTTTTATATATTTATTGATATTTATAATGATTTGTTGCTTTATTTTGAAATCGGTGTGGGAGAAAATCGAGTAAATGAGATAGCAGAGGGATGAACCGAGATTTCATCTCGAAACGCCATCGAATCTGAAACTTTGGAATAAATGAAATGTTCGGAAAGCGATAAAAATTATTCCTCGATAATTCCGAGGAAGTTGTGAGTTAGTGCTTTTATAATTCTGATATTGACTTTCTCGCCGGGTTCGCGAATTCCCTGAACTCGGATTTCTCTGTCGATTTCTGGGGCATCATAGGGCATTCTCGCAATCGAGATTCCCTCGCGTATGGCGTGCCTGTCGACAATTGCTTCGACAACATTATTTTCCAATTTAATGTTATGGTCGATTACTATTTCATCTTGAACCATTTCCAGCAGTTCCTTTCGGAGGCTCGCTATATCGCCGGGAACTCGGTCGGGAAATTCCGATGCCGGCGTTCCTATTTCCAGCGAATACTTAAAAACTCCTTGGTGAAGAAAATGCCCACCTGAGACAAAATTCAAAAGATTTTCAAACTTCCTGTCGTTCTCTCCCGGAAAACCCACTATGAATGTGGTTCTGAGTGCGAAATCAACATCGGAAGATTTTATCATATCCAACATCCTGTCGATATATGCGGAATCGTAGCCGCGGTTCATCCGTCGTAAAATATCATCGTCGTAATGCTGAAGCGGAATATCGAGATAGTTGATTACCTTTGGAAGTCTCGCTATGGTATCGATAAGTTTTTTCGTAACACGAAGAGGATGCAAATACATAACGCGTATGCTGAAATCTCCATCGAGAGCGTCGAGTTTTTCGAGTAGATAAGATAGGTCGACATCGCCGTCGAGGTCCTGTCCGTATCTCGAGGTCTCCTGCCCGACTAAAATCAGTTCCTTATAATTATTTTCTATCAGAGATTTTGCCTGCTGAATCACAATTTCCACAGGCACACTGCGGAACGAACTCCTAATGGATGGTATTACACAATACGAGCAATTGTTATCACAGCCCTCGGCAATCCTGATATACGCATAGGGGTATGTTCTAAGAAAATCGTAGGTCGAATACCAATTTCTCGGCTCGTTCGGGATATGAACCAATTTTTCGTTTTTATCGTAGTTTTCGAGAAAAAATTTGTGAGCGATTTCTATATCGAGATTGCCCAATACACCATCGACGAATGGAAATCTTTCCAGTAATTTTGCACCATCCTTTTGAGCCCAACAACCGACGATGAAAATTTTTTTATCGTTAGACTTCCTTTTGATATTGCCCATCGCCTCTATCATTTCTGTGGATTCTCTCCGAGCATCCTCGATGAAAGCACAGGTATTCACAAATAAAAAATCCGCCTCATCAGGATTATCCACAATCTTAAATCCCGATTTCGACAGATTGCTCAACCAAATTTGTCCATCGACCTCGTTCTTTGGACAGCCAAGAGTAGCAAAAAAGACACTCGAACTATTTATTTTATCATCATACATCGTATAATAATATCGATGAGCCCCCACTCTGTCAAGTCTTTTATTTTTTTCGTGCCTATTGTATGATTATAGAGTCGGCTGAAATCGAACAGTTTAGACATTCTGCTATCATTATTCAAAAGCAGTGAAAGATATTTGTATGGATTAAAACTCATAAAAAAACCTGCCCCCACTTCATAGGGACAGGTTGAAACGATTGAAAATTTAGCCTATAACGGAAAACTTACTTTATCAAACTTATCCTCGATGCATCCAGTGAAGTCGGCGTTTTCAAACGCACGAAATATATTCCACTCGGCATATTTCTGCCATTTATGTCTGTTCCGTTCCACCGCAAGTTCGTAATTCCCGCGGGAAGAACATCGTTCCAAAGTGTATATACCAGTTTGCCATCGATATCGTAAATGGAAACATTCGCATAACTCATCTTACCCATCGAGACCGGAATAACAGTAGACGAGTTGAACGGGTCGGGATAGTTCGGAAGCAAAACATTTTTTATCGGCAGGGCAGGTTTTTCCGCTACATCGCTGGCATAGTATAGTGTGCATAGCGGTGCGACATCGTGGTATCCGGCGTAGCAGTCGTCCTCGATGTAGAAACAGATATTGTATTCGCTGCCATCCTCGAAAGTGAATAGCGTCCCGGGAGAAAAAGTTATCGCAGAATCGTCATCCATCCACATAACAGACGGAAAATCCACGAGGCTGAACGAACCGAGCAGTGTGCTATCCTCCGAATAAATCTCTATATATGTTGTGTATGAATCGATTTCGCCATAAGTGTTTGTATAATAGAAATGGAAAGTGGTAGAATCCAAGATTCCAGGGTGGTCGCCGTGAGTGAACGGCTCGATATCGACCGATGTAACGATTGGCGGTTCGAGGTCGATGATGAATGTTCTACATACCGGCGATGAAATCGCATTACCGTATATATCCGCAGCGGATATAACACAAACGGTCACGCTGTCGCCATCATCTCCCCAGAACGGACCCGCAGGGTCGAATTCCAAAATTTCGGAAGTGCCATCATAACTTAATCTCGAATCGTCAAATGTAAATGTGTCGCTGCCTATCGTAATAGCGATAGTCGCTTCGTCGACACCATCCTCGTCGGAGATTATTATATCCATCGGGGCATCATCCGAGCAAATACTGTGTGCATCGGGTTCGAACGCGACGAGCGGAGCCTCCCGATTGACATAGAAGTAGAAACAGGTATCTAATTCGTTCGGGTCGCCCATATTTATCAAATCGGATACATCGAGACAGACAATAACCGAATCGGATAAATCGGCACCAGCAGAAGCACCATCCCATACCAACGATGAATCCGAGGAATCGAATGTCAAAGAGGCATCGGCAGTAGTGTATGGAACGCCATCGATGGTTAGAGTTATAGAGGATTCATCCACTCCGGCATAAGCATCGTAAAGATTTATTTCCACAGTCGGAGCGGGATTCGAGATAGTATCAGCCTCAGCAGGAGAAACAAGCGCTGCGACGGGAGGACTCATATCGATAGTGAAAGACCATTCGGGATGTGAGGTGGTATCCAGCGTTTTTCCAAATGAATCCACAGCGGAAATCACTGCTACATCGACAACATAGCCATCGCTCCAAGTGGTGGTCGGCGTGTGAACAATCAAAGAGTCGTGCCAACCATAACTTGCAGGTGCAGAATATTCCGTGCCATCGACTGAATAACTAACACTGCTCGGGTCGATACCATTGCCATCGTATAGATAGAATGTAATATCCGGCGATGGAATGGAGACGAACCAGCCATCATCAGGAGTTCTCGGATACGCCCGCGGTCCGTGAGCATTCATTATAAATCCCCAGGTAAGCGGTGTGAATGTAGCGCAGTTCGGTTCGCCATAGTCGGGAGCATCGCATACGGAATCGAGAGTAATCCGAACGAAACCATCGGGAAAACGCCAACCTTCGTCAAGAGGAACGATATATAAAAACGATGTGTCGAAATCGTAGGTCAGCAGAGAATCGTAATAGCCTATCGTCGTATCTGTGAAATAGTGAGTATGTGTGCTTTCATCATCGACAATCGTAACAGATACCGAAAGAGTATCGATTTTATTTATTCTATCCTCGACATTTATCCAAGGTATAGCGAGCGAATCCTCGAGAACCGTATCCGTATCGGCGGGATACCAGTATGAATAGCCCAGTTCTGGCGGAGTCAAATCCACAGTATAGGAGACATTAACCGTAGGATTCAATGGGCATCCGTGAAAATCGTATGTCGGACGGAGATAATATGTCACTCGTTCACCATCGGAGCGGTAAATTTCGTGAGGATAATACAGTGTATCGTTCTCGTAGGTGCATCCGCCGAGACCAGGACGGATTTCCCAAGATAGTGTATCGCCAGTTATGGGGTCGAGGAAACCGAGTCTTATCGAAAGCGGAGCAACCGTGGTGTCGTCGTCTGTCAGATATATGCAAATCGGCTGATACATATTCGATGTAAAGGTATTGTTTAGCGGATATATCACATCGGCAGTTGGACCGAGATAAGTTGCCCCTGGAACGATAATATTTCTCGGAATTTTAGTTTCGATAGTGTCCATAACTCCCTCTGTAGCGACAGTTTCTGCCCAGGCACGCAGAGTGCAAATCACTGTGGTGTCTGTTTCTGGAAGACTATCCAATGATACAGTCCAATTTATAGGAACTATTTCCGCCGATAGCAAACTATCGCCGAGAAAGATAAGTGAATCGGGGTCGACACTGACACCGGGATGATATACATCGAACCGAGTATATATGTTATACATCGTGCTGTCGGTGTTGTTTCTGAATAGGACGGTTGTAGAGAGAGGGTTCGGCATAAGGACACATCTGAATATATTGAGACTTCTTGGCATCTCGATTCTTCCGCCGAGAGGACCGCCGATAAAATCGCTCGTGGGCGCGAGACCATAGGTGGTGGTGAAATTTATCCCTTCACCGGGAGCGATTGTTTCGACTCCCCACTGCAAAATCGCGCCGCCATCGGAAATCGCTTCGGTGGGAAGGACATATAAATCCCATACGACTAATCCGATTCCTGTTCGCATATCCCCCACCGACATATGGTTCGGCTTGATATTCGGCAATCCATCTAAAAGAATTCTCGCTACGGTCTGAGAATCATCAGAAACCCACGGACCGTATTCGTAAATTTGAAAATACGGTGGAATCTCCGATTCGCTCATAACCGTGGTGGACTCTATCTCTGTTTCGGTATAGACGAATGGAGCATCATCTACGCCATCGATATTAGTATCGAGAAATAGCATAACTCCAATCTGATGAGATACAGTATCGTGATTGATTACGCTATATCTTATCATCACGGCGCCGAGACTATCTATCGAATATGGGAAAAGTGTTTGAGTGAATTGCACCGAAGAATCCGCTAACCACCAGTCCGCAATCAGAACATTTTCCAATTCGGAGTATTCGGTGTGGTCTGGAAGAGCTTCGGTGGCACCCGCCGGAGGATAGGGGTTCGCTGTATATATATCACCGTCGAGATAGAACGCAGGGAAAGTAGTCCCACCGCCAGCGAATGGTCCCCCGCCATAGGTCAGAACTCTTTCTCCTGTTATATCGATACTGCTGTCGATAGGGTCTATTTCGTAGCTGTCGACGACCGAGACACCAAAGCCCCCTCTCGTCGCAGAAAGTCCCACACAGATAACCGTGTCCTCATCGAAAGCCTCGATTACGCTCTGCGCCCAGGGTAATGAAACGAAAAACGCAGCCATCAGAAATACTATAATCTTACGCATCTTAATCCCCCCTTATTTATTGCTTACTAATCAAATGAACTCGTAGAAATGCCTTTTTGCCATCGGGTGACTCTGCGATTATCAGTTCCTCGAGCCTTTTATACGGCAATTGCTTATCGTATGCCACCTGAACGAAAATCTTTCCGCCATCTTTATCGAGTGTTACTTTTTTCGGGAAATAGACTATATTCTCCGGCACTCTGCGGTAGCCTGGCGTCAGAAGGATAGTATACTTTGCCACCTCAGATTCAGGGTCGAGGCGATATAATTTCAACTCGATTTTTTTTGTCCCGCCGCGAAATATTTTTAAATCTTTCGATAGATTTGCACTTTTTCCGAGATTTTTAAATTCGATTACCGATGGCACGAATACGATTTCACCATCGGGAAGATTTGGCACAACATCGGCTTTCGGCTCTGTCTCGAAACGATATAAAAGGTATGCACCGACCGCCACCATCCCTTTTGTCGAACCGACTGTCGGACTGACATCTACACCGAGAAGAAAATGACGATTATACAGCGACGGGTCATCGGGAAATTTCAGCCACATAGCACTCGTCGAGGTGCTATCTGCGAGAAGTGAAATCGTATCCCTTTCCAGATGAAACCACGAAGGTTCGGGGAAATCGTAAAATCCTGTGGCTTTTGTGCCGTCATCGGATGGTCTTCGCGGGGTTAGAATGTAAGTTGTAGAGCCAGATTCTTTACCTATTTTTATCCGATAGCCAGCACTCGCAGTTATATCGTATTTCTTCCCGATTGGAACATTTTGCAGAAGAAATGTCCCCGGTGAAATAGAGATGCCGATAGCAACGGCGATTATCGAAAGCAAAAGGATAGATATTAATATTAATGTAATTTTTCTGCTCATATATTTAATTCATAAAGATTTTTCTATGATTATGCAAGGAAAAAATAAATAAATGATGGACTCATTACCAAGGTGATTCCAGATTAAAAGATTTAATCGGTAATTTTTCTGTATAAAAACCTCTTGACATAAAATTATAAGCGAATAGATTTTTTGTGAAAAAATTAACATAGTTTATGGGGGTAATTATGGAGACTTATTTTCTGCCCATAGAGAAAATAGGCGAATTTACCGCGCATCTTTCGAAATTCGGGAAAATTTATCGCTGTGAACAGACGGAATCTGGTCCTAAAATTAAACTTCTGGAGGAAAAAGATTACGGCAATTATTCTTTTCCCGATGTCCGCACAAGTGAGCCGGCGAAATTTATGTTCATAAAGGCAAAGCGGAAAGTTGCCGAATATTTCGACGATTCCTGGCGCAAAATCGAGGTGAAGGAGGAGCCCAAAGTTCTGTTCGGACTTAAAGGTTGCGATTTGGCTGCGATTAAAATCTGGGACAATGTTTTCCGCGATGACCCCGATTACAAAGATGTTTTCTATTCCACCGCTCGCGAAAATACTTTACTCGTAGGCGCGGATTGCACAGGGGTTTGCGAAACCTGTTTCTGCAATCTTCTCGGAAATAAGCCATATCCGAAAGAGGGCGAGTTCGACCTGTCTATCTCCCCTGTGGATGGCGGGTTTGTTCTGTTCGTAGGAAATGAGAAAGGGAAAAAGGCTATCGATGGTTTCTCTATGCCTCAAGCCGAACCCGATATGTTGAAGAAAATCGAGGAGCGAAGGAAAAATTTGCTCGGAAAATTGAACGAACAGAACAAAAAATTCGAGACGAAATCTGAATGGCGCGAGCTCGTAGAGAAAAATCCCAACAGCGAATCCTGGTCGAAAAATGGTGCTACTTGTGTTGCCTGCGCTGCCTGCACATATGTTTGTCCCACCTGTTTCTGTTTCCAGATTTACGATAATACTCGTCCCGATGGCAAACACGAAAGGTTTATCGCCCTCGATTCCTGCAAATATCCGCGGTTCTCATTTATGGCGGGAGGATTGAATCCTCGCGGGAAATTAGTCGAACGATTCAAGCACCGATACAATCACAAATTTTTCCACTACCATTGGAGATATGAAAGATATGCCTGCACAGGCTGCGGAAGATGTATCGAAAATTGTATGGGAAAAATAGATATGAGAAAGACATTGAAAGATATCGAAAAACTCGGATAAAAAAATTAGGAGATAAAAAATGACAGAAAAAGTAGAAAATATCTACTATCCTATTCCCGCTAAGGTGACGGAGATAATCGATGAAACTCCGACGATTAAGACTTATAGGTTTCATATGGATGAACCTTTCACATTTCGAGCGGGGCAGTTCGTTCAGTTGACAGTTCCAGGTGTCGGCGAGGCGCCATTTACGCCATCGTCGAAACCGGGAACTTCTGCAGAATTGGAAATCACGATTCTCGGTGCAGGGAAAGTCACGAATAGACTTCACAAGTCGACGAAAGTCGGGGATGTTCTCGGTATCCGCGGACCTTTCGGCAAGGGCTATCCGATGGAGAAAATGAAAGGACACGAGGTCTTAGTTATCGGCGGTGGTGTGGGACTCGCTCCCCTTCGCGCAGGTATATACTCGCTGTTCGATAACATCGACGATTACAAAAGAATATCGATTAAATATGGGGCGAAAACCCCCAACGACCTCGTTTTCAAGTATCAGCACGAACAATGGGCTAAAATGCCGAAAACCGATTTGAAACTCACAATCGATAATCCATATCCGGGCTGGAGCGGAACTGTGGGCGTGGTTACAGTGCTTCTCGATAAAGAAAACGGTTTCGATGTGAACATCGACGATTGCTATGTTATCAGTTGCGGTCCCGAGATTATGCTGAAATTCGTCACATACAAACTTCTCGATATAGGCTTCGACCCCGAAAGAATATATCTTTCTATGAACCGAAGAATGTCCTGCGGTGTCGGTATGTGCCATCGATGTAATATAGGTCCATATTATCTCTGCAAGGATGGTCCAGATATGTGCTATGCGAAAATCAAGGATTATCCAAATGTGTTCGGTTGATTTATTCTGTCGTTTCCGATTTGGCGGTGGATTTTTTTTCGGATTGTTCCACAATTCCCAAAGCGTTTTTTAAGGCACTCATAAATTGTGAATCCGGCGGTGTCGGTGCACCGACAGAGCGAGATATTATATTGCCTTTTTCCACTAAAATCCGTGTGGGTAAATTTTTCACTCCACAAAGTCTGAAAAAACTCGAGTCCACCGTAGCGATTGGAATGCTTACTTTAAGACTTTCGAGAATAGTTTTGTAAAAATCAGGAGACTCGTAGGTCACCGCGAGTGCTGTCAAATTTTTGTTCGCCTTCGCGAGACTATCGAGTTCGGTAAGTTCGTAAGAACAAGGTCCGCACCAACTGGCTACGAACGAGATTATCCCCGTGCCATTATAAAATGGTTTCTGAGTAATTTTCCTTCCATCGAAAGTTTTGAACTCGAATTTCGGAAGTTTTTCGAATTTCGGTTTTCTCTCACTTTTTTCGGAGGAACTGCAACCGATGAAAAATATCAAAATAAAAATAAAAAAGGTTAAAGTTATCGTTCTCTTTCCGTATAGTATTTTCATATTTTTCCTTTCATTTTATTATTTCGATTTTCGATTTTCCTCTCGTAATATTTGCTAAAAATTCGTTCAGTTCATCGATGTTTTTTTCTGGAATTTTAGCCTCGATTGAAATTTCCCGCTCGAATTTTTGTTCCAGAATTATTCCGTCGAGTTTATCTACCAAAATAGCGAACTGTGAAATTTTCCCATAGGGAATTTTTGTGTGGATTCTCACCATTTTTGTATATGGAACAATCCCTGCATTTTCGATTGCTGCACCCGCTGCGTTTCCATAGGCGCGGGCGAGACCTCCTGTCCCGAGTTTCGTTCCGCCGAAATATCTAACTACAAGCACGAGAGTATCGATTAAATGTTTTCCTTGCAATATCTTCATAATGGGAGCGCCAGCAGTTCCAGAGGGTTCGCCTGCGTCCGTGAAATATTCATACGCTCCTCCAGAACCGAGCCGAAATGCATATACGATATGCGTTGCATCGGAAAAATCTCGCTCGAACTCCGATTTAATTTCATCGATTTCGTCGCGACTCGTGATAGGATATGCGAACCCATAAAATTTAGAATTTTTCACCTCGAAAGATGACTTTCCGATGTTTTTAATTGTAAATTCTTTTGCCATAGCGGATTTAAGATAAACTCCAATTCAAAATCTCCAAAAGGATTTTATATTTTACAATCGTGATAGTTTGTTTTCCCAAAATTTTTTACTTGCATTAGATAAATATGGCGAATATTTTGTAAAAACTTTTAGATTTTAGGAAATATGGAGATAGGAGGACTTAATGGCTCAATCGATTTTTATGAAAAAACTTCGCGAGAAGATGGGTATTATTTTCGTCTTGACAGGTCTTTTATTCATCGGGATGATGGTTTTTCAATGGGGAATGAATTTCACAGGGGCGAAAAAGAAGTCGAATGAAAATATCATCGCCGTTGTGAATGGAAAGGATGAAATAAAGTATCCCGATTATATGAAGGAATACGACAGTTATCTTCAAAGTGCATACGACCGTCAACAGGATGTTGACGATTTTGTCAGCGAGGATTTACGGGAACAAGCTTGGCATGCGGTTATAAATAGAGACATTCTAAAACATCAATTTGCGGAGAAATTAACCGAAGGATTCACAGGCAAGGAGATATACGAAAAACTCAAGCGGAAACCGCCCGATTGGATTTTACAACAGCCACAATTTCAGAAAGATGGCAAGTTCGACTATCAGAAATATCTTCAAATGCTGGATGACCAAGGTGTCGATTGGCGACCTGTGACTCGTGCTGTCGCGGCAAATCTTCCATACGATAAGCTCAAAACATTGATTTCGACGATGACTTTTGTCACTATGCCCGAGGCGATGGACCAGTATAGTTTCGATAACACGAGGGTGCGCGGAGAATTCCTTATGTTCGCTCAGGGGACACTGAATGTCGATGTCGATACATCGGAGACCGCACTGAAAAAATACTACGATGAACACAAGGACAGTCTTGTTGACCATCCATATATAAAATACGAATATGTTCAGATACCTTATCTTCCGGCACGCCGCGATAGTATCGAGGTCAAAACGGATGTGGATACGGTTCTTGCGAAACTTCGCTCTGGGGATGATTTCGAGGAACTCGCAGGTGCATATTCTCAGGATTTCAACAGTGCCTCCAACGGTGGCGACCTCGGTTGGTTCGAGCGAGGGCAACTTATTCCCGAGTTCGAGGAGGTCGCAACAAAACTCGACAGCGGACAGATATCCGACCCGGTGCTGACAAAATACGGCTGGCATATTATAAGAAGTCTCGGTTTCAAGGTGGAAGAGGATTCTGCTACGGGGCTCGTAGATACATCCTGGCATATTCAACATATCCTATTCAAAATCGAGCCGGGGTATGAAACATCCGATAGTCTCGATAATCTCGCCAACGAAATTCACGATTATGCTAAAAAAGAAGGTCTCGAAAAAGCCGCAGAAAAATATGGTCTCGATGTGATTTATACGCCGGAGGTCGCTCCGGATGAGGCTATCCCAGGGGTAGGTCTACGAACTCTCGTCAACGAGTATGCGATGAAGAATGGAATCGGCTCCATTCCCGATGTGGTCAAAAGCAACAAGTCGTATTTTATACTGCAGGTTACCGATGTCGTTCCAGAAAAATTCGACAGTTTCAGGCAGGCGAAAAATTATGTGAAGGAAAAAATTCTTGCGGAAGCATATAGGCAAAAGCGCAAGGAACTCGCCAGCATTGCATTGCAGAAGATAAGTTCTGGCGAGCCGTTCGATAAGGTCGCAGAGGATGTCGGCGCTATATACGATACTACCGGTTGGATTGGAGCATTCGACCCAATCGGTAATTACGGATATATCCCTTGGATAAATGGAACACTTTTAGGACTGCGGACACCGGGTTCGATATCGAATGTCATCGAGGACGATAAGGGGAATTTCTATATCGTTCATCTTATAGAGCGTATAGATGCCGATATGTCGAAATTCGGCGACCAGCGCGATAATGTTCGTCAAAATATATTTGTGACGAAAAAGGATAATGCATATTCTCAGTGGTTCAGCAGTTTGCGCAGTCGAACATCGGTTGAGGATTTCAGGTTCAAATATCTCGAAGAATCTTCCGAAGAGGAGGAGGATACATCGGGTGTTTCTTCGGATACTGAGGAATAATGAACTCGCTGGCGGCTTTCAAATCGGAAGTCGCCTTTTTTATGAGGTGATTTAAGTGAATAAAATAATTTTCGGTGACAGTCAAAATATGTCCGAGTTGCCAGATAGTAGTGTTCATCTCGTTGTAACATCGCCACCGTATTTTAATGCACCTTTCGATTATCCCGATATGTTCGAAAACTATACTGATTTTCTTCATCTAATGCGAAGTGTCGCTGGAGAAATCAGAAGAGTCCTCGATAAAGGGAGAATCGCCGCTCTGGTAGTCGATGATATGTTAGTCGATGGGAAGAAATATCCTGTTGTTGCGGACATAACTAAAATTTTTATAGAGCGAGGATTTAAATATAGGGACAAAATTGTCTGGATAAAACCCGAGGGTTATATTCGCATAAGTCGACGGAGTGGGGTTCTTTTGCAACATCCATATCCTATGTATTATTATCCCGATAATCTGCAAGAATCTATACTGATATTTCAAAACGGCGATTTCGACTATAAGAGTATTCCAGATATTGTTAGAGAAAAATCGAAAGTAAGTATCGAGAAGTATCAAAAGGAGAAATGGTATCTTAATGTCTGGAATATAACGAATGTCCTGCCGAATAATAATCGATTGGAAAAAGGTATCGCAGCTTTTCCCGATGAGATTGCCTATAGATTGATTAGTTTGTTTTCATATAAGGGCGAAACTGTATTAGACCCGTTTTTAGGGTCTGGCACTACCATAAAAGTGGCGGTCGAGCAGGGAAGAAATGCGGTTGGATATGAAATCGATATCGAACTTATCGATATAATCAAACAAAAAGTCGGTATAGATGATTTTTCATTGCTGAAAGAATATAAAAATTTCGATATAATTATTCGAGATGATGTTCGGCATTTGAGAACAGAATTACAAAAACGGATAAATAATAGAAGGAGTGTTGCGAAAGTTGGGAAAAGTTAATATTACTGCAAAAATAGCAGGCATTACATATACTCCATTTTTGTGCTCTAAATTGAAAACTTTTGAGTTCAAAGAATTCAAAAACGCTTTTCAGATAGGAAGTTTCATTTTGAGATATAATGCTAATAATTTCGCTATAAGTTGGTGGGTTTCTCCAAAAAGAACTCGTTCTTATCCTTATGCGAGAATATATGACACACTTAATTTCTCGGGTAAGAGAGTAACGATTATACCGATTGTTAAAGATGAAGGTTTTGACGGAGACAGGGATTATCTTCAATGGGATACTATTTCGCTTATGAGCCTTTTGGGAATTTATGTTATTATTTCTTATTATAAAATTGCTCGAAAAAATGAAAATTACGATAATAAAATAACCAATCAAGAATTCGATATAAGTTATGTTAAATCTGAAATAAGAAAGTTATCAAGTTACCAGTCGGATGCGTTACACTGGAATTTGAAACAAATAGACAATATTAAAAAATTGGCGAAAAAGGCGTTAGATAATTATAATAGAATTTCAAAAATTTTAGATGTCCGGATGCACTCGGAGAATTATTTCTTGCGGAGAATCGATGAAATTGCGAAGGGCAGAGAGAAATTTATGGAATTTTCACGAGAATTATCTCATCAAGCTCAGGAGAGAGAAAGAATGACAGTTCAACCCAAAGAAAAAATCAGCGGAATAAAAGCCACTATCACCATTAAGAATTATCTTGGAGGATTATACCAACTAACCTGCGATGAAATATACACTGTAAAAAATGATATTTTTCTCGTCGAAGCGAAACACACAAAAAGAAATAGTTTGCCATCTATCGGTGATATAAAAGATGGTTTGTTAAAAATGCTTTTATTTACAAATCTCGAGAATGTTTCTATCGATAGAAAACAATACAATTCGCATCCCGTGTTGAAACTAACATCCAACAGTGATAAAATAGAATTTTCAAAACGACAGAGACATTTGTTATCATTATTGCTAAAAGAAGCCGATGAAAATAATTTTTTAATCGAATATAATGGGAAAATCATTGAGGATATCTAATGTCGAAATTACCATCGCATATCGAGCGTGAAGGCAGTGTCGGTGCGCCGGAGGAAGAGGGCATCGTTGTTAAGACCGATAGAAAAATCGCACGGGTGAAAATTATTAGAAGTGCATCCTGTGCAACCTGTGCTATCGCTGAAAGTTGTCCATTCAATCTCGCTGCACCCAAGGACTGGCAGGTATGGGCGAGAAATGAATTGAATGCCAAGGTGGGCGACAAAGTTAAAATCGCTATCGCTCCGTCGAGATATTTGCTAATCGCCGCTCTCATTTTCATATTTCCTGTCAGCGTGTTGATTGTGACATATCTGCTCGCAAAACTTTTTGGTGCAAACGAAAATTTATCTGTTGCAATTTCTGTGACATTCGCATTTTTAACTTACTTTATTATCCGAGGAATCGACAGAAGTTCGATGAGGGAAACATCGTATAAAGTGGTCGAAATTTTGTCGAGAGCATCGGCGGAAAATGAAATAAATAATCACGATGAAGGAGAAAAGGATGTCTAAATATCTGTTCAAAGGTGGACATTTGGTCGACCCGGTGCAGAAAATAGATGAGATTTGCGATATTTTTGTTTCAGACGATGTCGTCGAAGCGATAAATCCCGAGTCTATTCCTGACGATGCCGAAATAATCGATGTGTCGGGGAAATTTATTTTTCCTGGACTCGTCGATATGCACACTCACGCTCGAGAACCCGGCGAGGAGTATAAGGAGGATATCGAAAGTGCATCTCGAGCTGCCGCCGCCGGTGGATATACGACGATAGTCACAATGGCTAACACAAAACCGCCTATCGATACGGCGGATAGAATCGCATTCGTATATGAAAGAGGGATGCTGGCATCCACCTGGGTTTATCCTGTGGGTGCGGTATCGAAAAATCTCGCAGGAGAGCAGCTTGCCGAACTCGCTGATATGGCTCAATCTGGTGCTGTCGCTTTCTCCGATGATGGTTATCCCATCGCGAATTCCGAACTTATGCGTAACGCTCTGACATACTCGGCTCAATTGGATATTCCTATACTCGTTCACGAAATCGACCCCGAACTCTCTGCTGGTGGACAAATCAACGAGGGCAAGGTTTCATCTCTGACTGGAATGCGAGGGATACCCGCAGCAGCAGAGACATCTATGATTGCGAGGGATATCGATTTGCTCGAATTGACAGGTGGAAAACTTCACATCCAGCATATTTCTACATCCGGCTCCGTCGAACTTATACGGACGGCGAAATCCAAAGGCTTGCATATCACCTGCGAGGTTACTCCGCATCATCTCGTTCTGACAGAGGATGATGTTTTGGAATCGGGGTTCGATTCAAATTTCAAGATGATGCCACCGCTTCGTTCCGCCGATGATGTAGAATCTTTGAGGCAGGGATTGACGGATGGCACAATCGATGCTATCGCTACCGACCACGCTCCGCACGCATTGCACGAAAAGGATAACCCGTTCGATTTGGCAAATTTTGGAATCGTCGGACTCGAAACCGCTCTCTCGCTCGTCTGGACAAAGCTCGTTATGACGAATGTAATCGACAAATCGAGATTGGTCGAACTTATGTCAGTAAATCCCGCGAAAATTTTGGATATTTCAGCAGGAACACTGAAACCGGGTAGTTACGCCGACATAACAGTTTTCGACCCCGATATCGAATGGACAGTGAACCCTAAAGATTTCGAGTCGAAATCGAGAAACACTCCATTTGCCGGCTGGAAACTTTCTGGCAAAGTTATTATGACAATGGTTTCCGGTGATATAGTTTTTAATCTTCGATAGAACTTGACCGCAAAAATTTTTCTTATATGTTTTTATATCATCTCATTTCAAGGAGGAATTTCTATGCGTTCCAAAGTTGTCTTTGCAGTCTTATTTGCGATGTTAGTAGTCGGTGCGGTTTTTATCTCCTGTGCACCTCAGACGGAGAAGGTCGAGCCGCCAACTTCACAGCCGGCGGTCGATTCCACTGCACTCAAACAGCAGATAAATATGTATCTCTCGCTCGGATGGGAGAATTATAAAAACAAGCAATACGACCGCGCAATCGAGCATTTCAAGAAGGTCTTGGAACTCGACCCGAAAAATGAAAAGGCGTATAAGTTTTTGACCGATGCATATCTTCGACATCCCGATTCGACTTATATCGACACTGCGCTGAACCTTTTCGAGCAGGCGATAAAAAAGTTCCCGAACAATTCGTATTTTTACAGCGGGCGGGGGTATATTTATCAGAAACTCGGCGATAAATTCGATAAGATGTCCGAGACGACAGAGGATTCCGCTAAAATCGGTGTGTATGAAGGCAAAGCGGATTCACTGGAAGAACTCGCCAGAAAAGATTTCGTGAAGGCATATTCGCTGGATGATAAGGATGCTGCAAGTTCGGGGGCGTTGGGAACTATATGGTTGAGAAAGGGGAAACTCGACTCCGCTATGGTTTGGTTCGAAAAATCTGTCGCTGCGGATTCTAATCGAGTTCAAATCTGGAAAATTCTGGCAAAACTTTATGTCGCGCGGTCTAATTATGATAAAGCAGCGACGGCATATTCTCATCTGACTCGCTTAGTCCCCGATGAACCCGAATACCAACTTAAACTCGGGCAGTATCTCGCGAAATCCGGCAAGTTCGATGAGGCGGCGAAGATGCTTCAGAAATATATCGATGCCAATCCCGACGATTACCGCGGATACCAATATATGGGGCTCGCACTTGCCGCCGATGGCAAATTCAACGATGCTCTTCCGCAACTGAAAAAAGCCGAAAAACTCAACCCCAAAAGCGTCAAACTGATGTGCGATATAGCATCCACATACAACGATATGAAAAGATACAACAGTGCAAAAACATACATAGCCAAAGCGAAAGCTCTCGATAGGTCTTTCGGATACATTTACATAGTCGAGGGCGATACATACGAGAAGCAGGCGATGGATAAGGTTCCGAAATCGGGCGAAATCAATATGGAAATCAAGTGTCAATTTCTCGCGGCGACGAAAATATACAGGAAAGCACTCAGAGACCCCGATTGGAGCGGTTTCGCGAGAAGTAAAATCGAATATCTGAAACCGTATATCCCGACGAAGGAGGAAATCGCAGCGTATAAATTCATCGAGCATAAGAAATGCGGAGAGATAGAGTAAATTTATGAAAAATATAGTATCAGAAATATTCGACGATAAAACAAC
>CAYRNI010000009.1:10479-12332 GCA_964425665.1 uncultured bacterium | reverse complement strand
AAAAAATGGCGGGACAAAAACAAGTTCATTCGGTTCACCAGGGCGAATCGGTCACGATTCATCGAGTTTCTATGCGAGTCGTCTATACGAAGAACAGAACAAAGAAAGAAATGTCGAATATACCGAAAATGAGATTCCCTCAAAATTTCTCGATAAAATAATTTGTTCGTCGAGCGAAAATATGAAAGAACTTCCCGATAGCAGCGTGCATCTGATAGTTACCTCTCCGCCATATAATGTCGGCAAAGAATACGATGATAATCTGACGCTTTCTGAATACCTCGCATTTTTGAAAAGGGTCTGGAAGGAAATTTATAGAGTGCTTGTTCCCGGCGGTCGAGTTTGCATAAATGTCGCGAATCTCGGAAGAAAACCGTATATCCCGCTTGCTTCGTTCATTATCGAGGATATGCTCGATTTAGGCTTTTTGATGCGGGGCGAAGTGATTTGGAATAAGGCAACAAGTGCCAGTCCATCGACAGCGTGGGGAACCTGGCTTTCGCCGAGAAATCCGATTCTCCGCGATATACACGAGTATATTCTGATATTCTGCAAGGATACATTCACGAGGAAAAATCTCAGAGAGAGAGAGAGCACCATAAGTAGAGATGAATTTTTAGAATTTACCAAAAGTGTGTGGACATTTCCCGCTGTTAGCGCCAGAAAAATCGGTCATCCTGCTCCTTTTCCGAAAGAATTGCCATATCGTTGCATTCAGTTATATACATTCGAAGGCGAAATTGTTCTCGACCCGTTCATCGGAAGCGGACAGACCGCTATCGCCGCAATCGAATCGGGAAGACATTTTGTCGGATACGATATTGACGAGGGATATGTCAGACACGCAAATGAGAGAATTTCGGCATTAGCGGGGCAGGAATTGTTTTCTCTTTCGAAATCTCGGTATTGACATTAGAATAAATTAAATCATAATTTGATAATATGAAGTATGCGAAGATAACAATATTGATTTCATCGGTTGCGATGGTTGCGTTTTTATCGGGTTGTTTCGCCAGCAAGGAAGAAAAAATGCGGAACAATGCGATGCCATTTTACAACGAGGCGCTCGAATATTTTCTCCGTGGTAAGCCAGATATGGCTCGTGAGAAAGTTCTCAAAGCAATCGACAGGTATCCGACATTTGTCGAGGCGCATATACTTTACCAGCGAATTCGTGCGGGAAAACTCGAGACGAAAGACCTTCTTAAAGAATACCGCCGTCTGATGAAGGAAAATCCCGATGAACCGCGATATATATATCTCTATGCTCGTCTTCTGGACGATTTGGACGAACAGGAGCGTCTGTATAAGAAGGTAATCGATATCGATAGCGATTGCCCTTGGGGATATTTCGGTCTCGGATGGGTATATTATAAGATGCAAAGATATCCCGATGCAGCGGAGCATTTCGAGCAGGCGGTAAAACTCGACCCGAATAATGCACTGTTCCACCTCGACCTTGGTGCTGTGTATTATCTTATGCAGCACAATCACGATGCGGAGGTAGAGCTTCAGAAAGCGGTTCAGATTTCGCCTCGTCTTGTGGAGGGTTGGTGCGATTTGGCATCGGTGTATTATCAACGGGCGGAATTCACGAAAGCGGTCGAATCACTTCGCAAATATCTCAATTTATATCCCGCTGCTCCCGATAGGAAAAAGATTGGGAAACTTATTATGCAATTGAGCGGTGGGAAGGGAGTTTGAGTTCTCTTTTTGAGTTTTTTTCGTGATAAAGATTAGGATTTAACCGGGTTCGAGCGGCTAAAATTGTTTGGAGGGGGGATTATGACTAATTATGAAATAGGGAGTATATATCTCGGTTCTGGCGAGGTTAAAATAGCGGAGAAATTTTT
>CAYRNI010000009.1:0-10379 GCA_964425665.1 uncultured bacterium | reverse complement strand
GGGCAGAATCGATAAGGCAATAGAATTAGTAAAACACGCCATCGAGCTGAAGCCGAACTCTGCGAGTTTTTATTTTAACCTCGGGAATTTTTATAAATTCGATCTAAAGAAATTCGATTCCGCTATTGCTTCTTATGAAAAATCGATAGAATTAGCCCCGAATAGTTTTACAACCTGGAATAATCTCGGAGTAACATATATGGGAATAAAAGATTATAAGAAAGCGGAGGAATGCCTATTGAAATCTATCGAGATTGCGCCTGTTCATTTCCGAGCGTATTATAATCTTGCCTGTTTATTTTCTATCCAAAACGATGTCGATAGAGCATTGGAGTATCTCGAGAAAGCATTCGAACTCGCTCCCGAAAATGTTTGCAAAAAAATGCCGAACGACCCCGATTTCCGTAATCTATGGAACGACTATCGTGCCTCGCATCTTCTCGTGAAATACTGCGGTGAGTGAGAATCATTCCAGATTCAATTTTAAATCGCTCATCTTAATAGAGACAACACGGGAAACACCATCCTGTTCCATCGATACGCCGTATAGGAAATCTGCGTGTTCCAGCGTGCGTTTATTGTGAGAGATGATTATAAATTGGATGCTTTCATCGAATTTCTTAATTAGCGTCAGAAACCGACCGACATTTGCATCGTCGAGCGGAGCATCGACCTCATCCATAAGGCAAAACGGCGAGGGTTTCACCAGATACAATCCGAAAAGTAGGGCGAGCGATGTCATCGATTTTTCCCCTGCCGAAAGTTGAGATAGATTGAGAAATTTCTTGCCGGCGGGTTTCACCCGAATGGATATATCCGATGTCAGCGGTTCGTCGGGATTTTTAAGAACGAGGTCGGCTTCACCGCCATCGAATAGTTCCGAAAATATCTCCTTGAACTTTATTCGTGCCCGCTCGAATGTCTCGATGAAAAGCCGCCGCGCCTCGCTGTCGAGCCTGTCGATGGTCCGTTTCAAATTTTCCATAGATTCGTTGATGTCGGCTTTCTGTTTCATCAAAAAATCTAAACGAGCTTTCACGGACTCGTATTGTTCCTCCGCCTCGAGATTAACCCCACCGGATTGTTCGAGTCTCCGCTTGGTATTCGTCAATTTTGTCCGAAGTCGGATTTCATCTTTTTCCGTGAATTCCTCTGCTGGCTGTGGAATCTCTCCGAAATCGCTTTTAGCTTCCTTGCAAATTTGTTCGAATATTGCTCGATTTCCAGATAGTTTCCCTTTGAGAGCAGAAATCTCCTCCTGAATCGAATCCTTTTGAGATGAGAGTTGCTTTTCTGTCCTATTTTTTTGAGATATCTGCTCGTTGTATTCATCCAGTTCTGTCCGTATTTTTTCGAGTTCGATTTCGACCTTGTCGCGCTCGTCGAAAAGTTCTTGCACCGATTCTTTGAGATTCGATATTCGAGAATTGCTATCTTCGATTGTGGTTCTCGCGATTTCGACGGATTTTTTAATCTCGGCGATTTTTTCCTTGCTGTCGGCGATTGTAATATTGTATCGCTCGATTTCATTCTTCGCTGTGCGAATTTCACCTCGAATACCGACCCGCTCGACCTGTTTGCCAGCGATTTCTCCATCGAGACGACGATGTTCCTGCTCGTAATGAGTTATTTTATCGTTGAAATCGTCGCGCTCGGCAATCATAGAACCGTATAGTTTTTCGATTTTTTCGAGTTCGCTCTGCCACTGCACTATGTTTTTATTATTAGTTTCGATTTGTTCCTGAATGTGTTCCAGCGATTGCCGAGAATCGTTCAGACTTTGCCTAAAATGTTCGATTTGCATCGAGATGGTTGCCTGTTCGCGCTGTGCAGCCGATAATTTCGAGTTTATTTCAGCCGATTTTTTTTCATCCTCGCGAATTTGCTTCTGAATATCGGTGAGCTCGTCGTTCATAGCGGATATTTTCGATTCGCTCGCGGTAATCGATTGTTCTATTTTTTCGAGTTCGGATTTAAGTTGGTCGATTTGGTTTCTGATTGTAATCATTCCAGCAGGTTTTTCACCTTTGATAATGCGCACTTCGCCTTTTTTACGAATTACTTTGCCATCGGTTGAAACTATCGCAGAATTGGGCGTTTTTGAAAAATCGTCGTCGATAAGTGTATTTTCGACAAGCGATGCGAGTCTTTCATCCCTTGCTGAAAACCAATCGGGTGTTCGAGAACTGTTTTCGAGTTCATCCAGCAGAATAAATCCGACTTCGCCGACATCGTCGGGAAGTTTATCCGATACAGATTTTGCATCCTCGATATTTTCCACCACTGCGAATTTTATTCTTTCGCCGAGAATTCGCTCTGCCACCGCAGAATATTCGGGCTTCACATCTATCAAATCTGCTACGACACCAAAAATTCCGAACTTTTGTGAATTTTTCGATAGAATATGTGCACCGCGACCGATGACTTGCCCGCTCGAAACGATTTGTTCGAGTTCGTGAACCCTGCCCAAAATCCGCGATTTTTCCTGTTTGGTTTCCGATAGCCTATTCTTTTCGGTATCGAGTGCGGATAAAATTTCAGAATATCTCTGCTGATATTTCCGCAATTCCTCGGTTAGTTCATTCGACCGCTTTTTGTATTCCAAAAGATTTTTCTCTATTTCCTCGAGATTCGATTCGAGTTCGCATATATTGTTCTTATATTTTTTTAGTCGGTTTTCGAGTTCATCTTGTTGTCCGTCAAGTTTTTTCGTTTCCGCCTTAGCGAATGCAATCCGATTTTGCAATTGCATCTTTTCATCGTTTATTTTGCCGATTTTTTCGTCCAATTCCGATTTCTGTTTCCGCAGTTGCAATATGTTCTTATCGAGTTCGGCAGATTGTTTTTCCAGTTGCTCGATGACCTTCTCTATTTTAGCCAATCTATCCCGTTCGAGTTCGAGTGTCTCGTTGGCTTTCTCGATTCCAATCTTCGCATCCTCGACATTTTTATCGATTTCGGCGAGCGAAGATTTCGAGTTCTCGATTGTTCGCTCGGAGTTCTTAACTCTTTCCTCCAACACTGCGATTTCTCGCTCGTTTTTCGATATTTTCGTGGACAGTTCTCGATATTTCTGCTCGACTCGGTCGCGTCTCGTCGCTGTTTCATTTTGTCTCGCGGAAAGTTCTTGGATTTCTGCGCGCAATTTCGCGAGTTCGGCTGAAATTTTTTGTATTTCCGATTTTTTGCTCTCGAGTTGGACGGAATAGTGTTCCCGTTCGTTCTCGAGGATGCGAAGTTTTCCCGCTACGAGTTGCAACTCGATTTCCCTGATATCCTGCTGGATTTTCTTATATCTTCGCGCTCTACGAACCTGCCTTTTAAGTATTGCTTCCTGCTCGGACACCTCTCGCAGAATATCCTCGACACGAACCATATCGTCCTGTGTCGCCTTGAGTTTCAACTGAGTGGCGTATTTATCCGATTTGTATTTTGCGATACCCGCGGCTTGCTCGAAAAGTGTGCGTCTATCCTCGGTGGAGCCGTCGATAATTTTTGCTATCATCTCCTTATCGATAACTGCATAGCCGACATCTCCGAGTCCCACCGATGCGAGAATCCCTCGGATATCTTTTAGTCTCATCGGAGCGCCGTTGATGAAAAATTGGCTGTCGCCCTCGCGAAATGCCCGCCTGACTATCCGTATTTTGTCGGCTTTTGTATCATACGGCAGAAGTCCCTCGGCATCGGCTAATTGGACGGAGACCTCGGCGAAACGAAGCGGACGCATTTGAGCAGAACCATCGAAAATCACATCTTCTAATACAGAACTCCGCAGAAGCGAGAGTCTTTGTTCTCCTATCGCCCAGCGGATTGCATCGAAAATGTTGCTCTTGCCGACGCCATTCGGTCCCATAACCACGCAAAGACCCGGTCCGAAAACCAGTTCGGTCTTTTTCGCAAAGGATTTGAATCCATATATTTCCACCCGTTCTATATACATAATTCTAAAATGTCAAAATCCGAATTTTAGTGAGAACTGATATTTATTTCCAAGTGTTCTGTGCGAGAAGAAACCGAAATCGAACGCCCATTTTTTGGAGAAAATACCCATACCGAGAGAAAGTCTTCCATCGGAGAAACCACTTCGCAAGGCGATTGCATCGAAAAATGTAATCTCGCTGCCGAAATTTATTTTGATATCCGAAAGATTATCATCGAAAGTTTTGGCATCGATTGAAAACAGCAGAAATTTTTGAAGTCTAAGCGATGTCCCGATTGTAATCGTTCGGTCGAGCGCATCGGCATCTTCGGTGGTCGAAATCAAAGATATTTTCGGTGAGTTCACATTCTCGATTGTGCCGGAGATATTCATTCTGTCCGATGCTCGCCAAAGAATACCCAAATCGCCGGTGAAAGCCGCTTTGCTCTTTGAAAATGAGGGGTCATCGTATTTCTCGTATCCGCCTGCGGAAACGATGAAACTTTTGACGGACAGTCCGGCGGAAAAATTGTGGAAAATTTGCCTCGCATAGTCCAGTTTCACCAGATTTTCGCTATACATATTCGAGACGGCGAGCCGATTCCATCCGATACCGAATGCGCCGAAGGGCGAATTATAAGCCACAGAAGATGAATACGACGATAATCCCTCGACGGAATACATCAGTGAATAGTTTGCCGAGACCTCCACTTTTCTATCCGATAGAATACCAGCGGGGTTTATAAATACGGCTTCGGCGCCGGTGCCCACGGAGTTGAATGCTTCGCCCATAGTCATCGCTCGTGTGCCTGTGTTCGTATAGATTCCAAGCCCCCACGAACTTGCAGCGAGCAGAAAAATCGCGAGTAGATGTTTATTTTTTATAATCATTGTAATTTCATAAAAATCATTTTATTATAACGATAGCGATGTTTTTTCTGTCGTATCTTTCATTTCCCTCGAAGACATATTTGAGCCGAACCGAAAGTAAATAGATTCCCATCGGGCAGATTTTACCATCGTCGTCGGTGCCATCCCAGATAATATTCGTGTTTCTTCCGCTGGACACTCGAAGATTTCTCGCCAGCGTGATTATCGGTTCGCCATTTATGTCGAAAATGTCCATATCCACATTGCCATCGTAATTCAAAATCAATGTGATGTTCGTTTTGTCGCATATACCATCGCCGTTCGGCGAGAATGGATTCGGCGAAATATCGATACCGGAAATCGGTTCGGATGAATACTCGAATGTTCCCGCAGAAAATAATCCGAAAATCTGCGATGTGTCGACGGTGAAATTAAAATCGATAGTGTTCGAACTTATGTCGTTTGCTCCGCCCTCGGATATCCAGACATTCGTCGAGTTGTTCAATGTGGCTACCACGAAATTTTTTTCATCGCCTTCTGCGAACTGTGAATCGGGATTCTCGAAATAATGAAACGATAGAAATTGCGGACTATCGAAAGGCGAGAGCCCATTTTCGGAAAATATTTTTAAAATTCTAAATCGACCTATTCGTCTCATATCGGGCGATTTGAAATCGAAATTTTCGGGGATATCCCAGTTCGCATATTCGATGTTTATCGTGTCGATATTCGAAATTACATCGCCGCGGTCTATTGTGATGATTGTGCCATCGGGAAATTTTTTCGTCAGCGTATCGGTAAAAATATTTGTGGCGATGCGATATCGTGCCGTGTCGATTTCTGTAATCGCTGGGACGACTCTTGTCGGCACAGGCGATTCTGTCGAATACGGATATATCGGTTCGATAGGTTCGGAGGTATCGGCATAATCCTGAGGGCTGTATGAAATATTCCCCGATGGGTCCTCCGCCTCGAAATAGAACTCGAAAGAATCCGGCGAGAGCAAATCGTATGGAATATCGCCCACGAATGAGTTAGTCAGTTCTCGGAAACCTAAATCTATCGGTGTGCGCCAGTCGGTTTCGCCGATGTTCCGCCAGTAGAGTTTCGCAGATTTGACAGCGACATCGTCCTCGATTTTCACCTCGATATATACCCCCTTCGTTCCCGCGAGATGCTCGATTGATGACGGAATTTCGTAATCGATTGATGGCGGCGAAATATCGTAACTTCGGTGAGATTCCAAAACGACTGGGGTTTCGATGGTGTAGTCGAGCATTTGCTCCTGAGTTCGTCCTGGTTCTTTCGGATTGCCGAACTGGTCGAGCCCGGGCATCGCAACTACATCGATAATGTTCGGGTCGATATCCCCATCCTCTCCGCCGTTGAACTGCCACTGGTTGTTAGTGCCAGCATTAACCGAGCGAACACCCTCGACGCCATCGCCATCGTGCCCGAGCATCAGCACGAGAAAATCCCATTGCTCGAAATTCGATGTGTCCGCCTGCCCGAGATTATCGACAAATGCGTCTTTGGGAACAGTTATAAAAATTCTGTTGTTTGTAGTGTCGGTGGTAAAATTAGCCGAGGATATATCCTGCGTATAGTTCGAGAAAATGTCCTGACCGTTGGATGCTAAAATCCCTTTCCACCAGCCATCCACGGAGATGGCGAAATCCCAAGCATCGGTAGCGGCAAAATTCGCATTTCTATTCGGCAGAGCGACCCGCGAACCACCGCTGTGACAATTCACATATATATCTATCTTTTCGAGATTCATCGGCGGAAAAAATGGACTCCACCACACTACCGATGAATCTGGAATATACACGACACCTATTTCGAATTGATACGAATCCGATAGGTCACGAATTTTTACATATTTTATATCGAATGAACCATCCACAAAGACCTGGTCGGTGGGATATAGATACCATCCAGGTCCATAATCGTCACCCACAGAGTCATAGACTTCGCGGATAACCCCCGCTCGCTCGAGTGCGATATTCAGTTGCACGGGTTCATCCTGCGAGACCGCTACATTCTCGATTGTCTGCTCCACATAGTCGGCGGATTGCGGCTCGACAACTACTGTATAATTACCATCTGGAAGGTGAGTTATCGCATAGTCTCCATCGCCGATTTCTGTTGTATCGCCGATACCGTAAATAAATTCGCCTGTTTCATCGGTTGCGTATATTATCGTAGAGAAGTCCGATGGCGAGATTGTTCCATAAATCATTCCGCGGTAAGGCTCTAATGTGAAGTTCAAAATATTTTCGTCCGCTGAAATCAAATAATTTCGCACAGTGTCGGGGATGAAGCCGTTTGCACTGGCGATAAAATCGTATGTGGAATCGATTTGCAGTCCGGCGAGCAAATAAGAGCCGTCATCGGAAGATGAATTTGCGGTGGCGAAAAGTTCGCTGGTTTCTGATATATATGCTTCCACAGAAGCCACCGGATAAGGCGGTTCGGCGAACATAGTATCGTCGAAGGAAACGGTTCCAGACACAGCCGAACCCGAATAGTCGGGGATACCATCGCTATCGCTATCGACCGCTATGGTTATCAAACTATCGAGCAGATGAGGACCTTCACCGCCATCGACAGATGCGTTATCGGGTGCGGCATCGCAGGCACCGTAATTATCTCCGCCGGCGATTACACCGACGATTTTCAATCTCGCACCATCGAGGACGATATTTTCCGCATCGGGATAAATCGTGTTCCACGGAATAGCGATTTCCTGCTGATAAGAATCTCCCGATGCACTCAGACAGGACGAGGTGATTTCTGCGCTGGAACTATCCGATATTTTAAATACCGAAGGTGTTGCGCCGTTCCAGTCGGCGACCATCAAATCTATACCGATAGAATCTGGAAAAGTTATATTCCGCGGATATGCTCCCGAATATCCCCTCGTGCTGTTGAAATCGCTGACTCCTCCGGAGATACCTGTTTCGATATACACAATCATCGCGTTGTCAGAAACGGTGAATTCCAAACCGAGATAGAGGAAATTGGCATCCCAGGTGAGCCAGATATTGTGGAAATCGTTTGTAGTTCCCCAATATGAATCGTCGTTCGGGTCCTCGACGACAAGTTCTGTGCTGTCCCAATCGTCCGGCGAGACAGAAATTGTGCCGTCGATTGTGGGCGAGTTGTAAGGTTCAGCCAGCAAAATTAGTGGAATTAGAAAAAGAAAAATTTTTGCGATTTTAAACTTCATAGTCGAAGGATAGAAAAAGATTATCGAATGTAAAGTGAAAAATCCAAAATCCCGATGTGGAATTTAAAATCACTACTCGCGTTCCTTATCTCTCTGTGGAGAGAGGAATTCTAACACTAAAACCGATGCCCGATTCTTTCAGGTCGCTGTGGGAAATGGCTCTATTTTACCAGCGTTACTTTTCCCGAAATTTGGAATTCGCTACTTTCGAGTCTATACATATATGTTCCGCTTGGGACGACGATGTTTTTGGAATTTGTGCCGTCCCAGATAAAATTATAGCGACCCGGTGCGACTATATCGCCGGCGAGCGTTTTAATCAATCTGCCGTTTCCATCGTAGATGTCGAGTTTGGCGGGGGCACTTAGTTTCTGCGATATAGTGAACTCGATAGAGGTCGATGTATTGAACGGATTGGGCGAGACCTTAATCGATTTCATAGCGATTGGTAATTTCGTGTCCTCTATATAACTTGTGTCGAGAATACCGAATGTCACAGTCGACAGAACGAGCGTATCGTAGTCGTCTGTCAGTGTGAATTTATGGTTCTGGAATGGTGGCAGCGGTTCGTTATCTGTGCCGTCTGTGGTGAATTTATATTCTACATACCTATATGTTCCCCGTGGGAATAAGATTGCTGTCGTATATATACCATCGTCGGCGGTCTGGTCGCAGTGAGTTCCATCGTCGTATATTCTATCGTTATCCGTCCATCCATCGTCCCATCCCCAGTGAAGCGGCGGTTGACTTCCCGCAATATACGGGTCAGTCACCGTTTCTGCGGACATATCCACAGAGAATATCACGACGACAGGTCTTGTGGTGGCATCGTTCCAATAGTCCATCGGGATGTATTGGTCGCCTCCGCTTGTGTCGTCTATATCGAACGAGCGATTTGGCACGCTCTCCCAGATGATAGGAGATGTTCCCATAATGTATTTGTATTCTTGATGTCTCGCCGAGCCAGCAGGGAAAAGAACCGAGCATTCGTATATACCATCGCTGTCGGTATCTGTCATAGAGATAGGGCTATCTCCCCAACTGGTAAAGTCGCCGACAAGGGAGACGGGTTCTGATATCGTGTCGGTGCTGTTCATATTCACGGAGAAATGAACCGTAACATCGATAGCGGTCGGCGAGATGATATGATAAGTCAACGGGTCATCGGAAGTGGCGGGATTGCCCGCCTGGTCGTTTCCTTGACAGGTAGTCGAATCTGTCGCATCGAAAGATTCGCAATAGACCTCGATATCGATTCCCGATGTCAGTATCGATGCTGGAATTATCCCGACGAACTCGTCGTTATTGCCGACATCCGTGTTGTAGACCATCTCGGCAGGTGTCCATATCGAATCGTAGGCGACTCGATAGTATAGAGTTGCGTAAATGCCTTCGCCGGGAGCGGTGGCGGACGAATCCGTTACGCCATCTTTCCATATCTGGAAATATACCGATAAGTCCTCGCCCTCTGTAATTTCGGCGTCGTTATTGGGCCAAACATTTCCGCACCAACCGACTGCACCGAACGACACGGAAACTAAAATGGATAAGATTGTTAGAATAAAAAGTGTCCGATACATAGTGCCCCCTAAGTTTAAGGTTAATTTAAATTTAAACCAATTAGATAAAATTCAATTAACTATAAATAAAAAAATATAAAAAACAAGTGCAAAGATAAAAAAAACAGTTTTTTTTTTGAGTTTTTTAATTATTTTTAACTAGGTTAATTTTTAACTGGGGGGAATTATAATGAAAAAGTTTTACAGTCTCGGTTTTTTGTTTCTTTTCTCGGTTGTATTTGCATTACCCATCACTTATCAGGGGAAATTGACCGATTTTGCCGGTATTGGAATGAACGACACTATCGATGTTTCTCTTGCGATATATGACGATGCCTGGGGAGGCACCCTAATCGATGCTGACACTATATCGGGAGTTATTGTGGAGAAAGGACTTTTCAGTGCTATATTCGATTTAGAAAGTTCTGTTTCACCTTTAACTACTCAACTATATTATCAAGTCGGTATAAACGATGGCACCGGTTGGCAGGTATTGAGTCCTCGGCAGAAAGTAACGGCGAATTTTGCCTCAATGTGGGCTAATAAAGCTGATTGGGCGGCGGATGCTCGTCATGCCGACTATGCCGACAGCACTGTTGTTATCGTTTCTACTACTTATGCAGATGTAGCGGGTTTCGCAGTAAATGCCAATTCCGCAGATTATGCCACATTTGCCGATAGTGCAAGAGTTTCCGATACTGCTCATTTTGCAGATGTAGCGGGTTTCACAGTAAATTCCGATACCGCAAATTATGCCGCGTTTGCCGACAGCACTCGTATTGCTGCCTTCGCCGAT
>CAYRNI010000008.1:17994-34713 GCA_964425665.1 uncultured bacterium | reverse complement strand
AGCAATGATGTGCTTTCGACCAAAAGTGCATTTTTGCTGTCGTTAGCTATTCCCGGTGCGGGTGAATTCTATTCGAAATCCTATATTAAAAGTGCAGGTTTTTTTGCTGCGGAAGTCGCATTCTGGGGCGGTTTTGCATATTATATGGACAGATATTCCACGCAAAGGCAGGAATTTCGAGATTACGCCGACCAGCACTGGATTAAAGACACATTTTTAGTTTGGTATGATTCGATATGCGCCTTGAAAGATACAAATGAACTCGGCATAGAAATTTTACCCGATACAAAGACCCAGCAATACTACGAGATGATAGGTAAATACGATTGGTTCACAATCGGTTGGGATGATATTATTGCCAGAGACGATTTCGGTATGATTGTGGATTCTACTTATGGAATTGCTATAGTTACTTCCACGGACCAGGTTCACGATGAGATAGTAAAATTTTTGAGCGGGTTTCCATCACCGCATAGAGAACATTATATGGATATGCGCAGCGATGCTAATGCACAATATTCCACTGCGAAATACTTTGTGGGGGCGGTAATACTCAATCATTTACTCTCCGCATTCGATGCCGCATTTACGGCGAAAAAACATAACGATAAACTGTATCAAGGATTTTCGGGAATCCAGCAGATTAAATTGACGCCATCGATGACTGTCCAGAATGGAAAGCCGACTCCAATTTTAACTTGTGTGATAAGTTGGTAAAAAACTTGATTTTTTTATATTATAAATTATATTTTTAAAAATTATTCGAGGAGGTATAATATGTGGAAGTTATCGATTTCGGCGTTTCTTTTGTTCGCTGCTGTTTGGGCGAGCCCCGTTCTAAACTACTCTGATATACCGGAAGACCCATCGGCTTATGCGGAATGGAAAGCAGAATATGCTCGTTCTTTAAGAACAGATAGAGTTTCTATGACTACCTCGCCGATGGAAATTCGCACTAATAACGGATATGTCGAAGCTGTTGTCGATAATGCAACAGGCGAATTCGACGAGGGTGGAGACCCGACAGGGTCGGGAAGCTATGTAAAACTGACCTATTCGTATTATACTTCTTTTTATTCCAGTGGAACGGAATGGGTTATGTATTATGTCGATGGATTTACGGCAAAAACTGCCAGCGATCTTCCTGCTCCCGATGCCTGCTATAGTTCCGGCGACACGATTATAACCATTTGGAACAATTGGCATGGCGTATATATTCGTCAGGAGATTCGTCCCGTGAGTCTCGGTAGCACTCCCGGTGCGAGCGAACAAATTTTATTCCGTGCAGTGATGAAATCCGCTGATGGTGATTCTCACGATTGTGGATGTATCGTGTATTACGATACTATGCTTCGCGACCACGATGATGCCCGAATTTCAACCGCATTTGGTTATACCGGAATTTCGCAGATATTTTTCGCGACCGACTCTCTTGGAATACCCCCTATATGGCATGCTTACGAGATTTCTTTCCCGCCGTCGCCGGGGGACCTTGTCGCTACAGGTATTCTTCGAGGCTGGGAGGCTGAACCCCCAGATGTATTTTGGTATGGTGGTTGGTCCTCATCTGTGGGGAATGGTTGGGATGACTCCGATTGGATTGCAGACGCTGGCGGAACATTCGGCGATTCAGCAACGATGGTAAAATGGTATCCACGAACTGTTACTTCCGCTTCAACCGATTCCGTTGTATTTGGCACTTATTACGGCATCGGTGTTGTCGAGGGCGATTTTGTGTTCGACCATACACCGCCAGAACTTGTGTCGACCTGCACCGATGTCCATCCCAATCCGATGCCTTTGACGGTGCAAATTTCAAATGGTTTGCTCGAAACAGTGGATAATGTCTATGCGTTCTTGGATTTGACAGGGACAGATTTAACCCTCGTATCTGGCGATAATCCTGCCTCGTTCGATTCTATCGCCGGTTTCGGTGGTTCGCAGATAGTAGAATGGGATGTCCAAGTCAATTCCGATGCTTTCGGAACAACACAATGCTATACTATTACTGTGGTCTCCACAGAGGATTCTATATATCTCGCAGATACTTTCTGTATCGATATTCCCGAACTCGTATCGATTTCGGCATCTACCTGGGCGGATAGTGTGGTAGTTTCACCGGGTAGCGAGGTTCAGCTTCATTCATCCGTCGATTGGACAGGTGGAACAGATATTTTGACATACAGTTGGGAACCTGCTGCGGGTTTGTCCGACCCGTCTTCGCCTAACCCTATCGCTACGGTAGAAACGACGACGACCTATATTTTAACTGTTGCGGATACCACCGATTGTGTGGGAATCGATTCGGTAACCATTCATATGCAGCGGCTCGACAGCGTTTGGTTCAGTGAGGAAACCGATTGCGATGGTCGAAATATCGTTCAGATATGTTATATCCTTCGAGGTGACCCCGGCGAGATTTCGGTTACGGCGAGCACCGATGGCGGAACGAGTTGGGATGCTCCTATTGTTTCGCTGGAAAATACCGATGGTAATCTCGGTGAGGCGATTTCTGCGGGAACTCATTGTTTCGACTGGACGATAAGTGAGGATATTCCAGAATACGAAAGCGATAGCGCACAGGTTTCCATTCAACTCGGCGGAGGTGATTCACTTCGACTCACCACTGCTGCTGATTTCTCCGATGGAGAGTTCACTCATATCGATATTATTTCTCCCGACCCCGATGGTGAAGACGATGGTGCATTGGGAATTCAGGCGGGTTCTGATACCATTATGGTTTTGCAGGTCTATCCCGATGGACATTGCACAGATTGTGTCTCCGATGCGATTTACACATATATGCGTGATGGCGACCCGCCATTGAATTTGAAAATTTATCTTATCCCGATTTCTGAATTTAATACTATGGCGGCATCTCCTGCGAGCACCTTGTCCGTCCAGTATATCGATGAAACAGGGACGATGCACTCACCAGAGGATATAGTATTTTCCGATTTCGATGTTATTATGTTCGGCGTGGCGGATTCTTATGGCAGTAATGACCTTACGCCTGCAAGTGCCGATGCCGTTAGAACATTTTGTCAACTCGGGAAAGGTCTCGTTCTTATGCACGACACCGCCGGATGTTCTCCTGGTGTATGTATGCCGAATTTCTGCTCTTTGACGGATATTTCAGGAATTTCTTGCATAACAGCATCATCATGGACTCTTTTCACGAACGTGTATCGAGTCGCCGATGATACATTGCCCATTTTGAATGCTCCTTTTGAAATACCCGATACTTTCAGTGTTCTCAATTGCCATTGGAAAGGTCAGGTTGTCGAGGATGGCTGGATACTTTACCGCGGAATCGGTTCGGGAAGTATTCCCGAGGACAATTTACTTTACTGGCAGGCATACCATAATCCAGAATATAATTCGTTTTCCAGTTTCTATAGCTATGGTCATACGGAAGCATCCCCGATGGAATGGGAAGCCAAAGCGATGATAAATTCTATATATTATTCCTATCACGGTGGAATCGGTGCTGGCGTTTATACGAGTTCCGCGATAGATTTTTCATCGGATAATGGCGTTATGGTGAATTGGAGTGCCGATGTGCCGACAGGAGCATCGATTCATATAGATGTTGCACTCGATACTTGTATCGGTGCAGACGAGTGCTGGACAGAATGGTTTATTCCAAGTGCGATTCCCGTTGTTGCATTCGACCAGATTAAATATCGTGTCGGGATGTCCCCGAACAGTGATAATGAAAGCCCGATTCTTCATTGGATAAGATTTTCCACCGGCGGTGAGGCGAGCAGTATAGTGGAAATTGGACCTATGGATAGCCAGCCGCCGATAGTGAATAATATTTGTCCGCCCGAAACCGTGCAATATGGCGATTCGATTTCGCTGAGTTGGAACATAGAGGATTTGCACCCGACAACCGATGAACCGTGTTCGATTTTCATAAATTACTGCGATGGAATAGATACTTTTCTGTCGACAGATTCGGTTATTTGGTCTCCATTGCCAGTCGTATGCGAGAGCGCATACTTTGCCGTTTCGGCACCCGATTCTTTCTGCAATTGGGGTTATGACACTTGTTCGTTTATAATACTTGCTGCGGGTAGTATAAGTGTAGCGTTTCCTGAGACATCGGCTTATGCGTGCGATACAATCGATGTTCCGATTTCGATAACGGATATGTATCTTCCGCTGGCTCGTGAATTCTCGATATATTTCAGTGTAAATAGTTCGATTGTTACTCCGATTAGTTTTACACCTTCGATATTGCCAGATGCGGATTCCGTCGATTTCGGCGGCAGTGGCGATAATTGGTATATCAAATTCTTCTGGACGAATAGAGTGTATTTTACCAACGATATTTTTGGGACTTTGCGTTTAGTTGTGAATTGTAATGCGAGTGGCGGCGATTTTACGCCTTTGCATTTCGATTCACTTATGACGGATTTAATGGAAACGCAGTGGAATAATGGTTTAATCTCGATAGAGTATAATCCTAATCAGTGGTTGCAGGTTTTGCGGTTCGATGATGTTTCGGGTATAAAACCGCGAGCAACACTGGCGTTCGGGAATGTGGAGGAAGCCACCGATGGTTATGATGCCGCTTATGATGTCTTGCGGACACCTGCTCCGCCTACGGATATACAGGTCTGGTTTGTGCTTTCCGATTCGATTTATCCTGCTTTCAATATGCTCTCTCGAGATTTGCGCGATATGGTTCCTGTGAACACTTGGACAGTTGTAATTAATGAAAGTGGTTCGACATATGTTCACTGGGATTGTCGAACATTCGACGAGGGATTGTATACTCTGAATGGTTATCAGGATATGCGAGCGGACACCGACTATATTGCCGCACCTTATGAGACCTTGACAATTACCTGGTCTCTTCCGGAATTCGAGACGCAGACTATACATCTCGACCCGGGTTGGAATTTGGTATCTATTCCTGTTTGTAATCCGAGCGGTTCACCTTCATCTATATTCCCTGGTATTTTGTTTGGACCTCTTGGCTACGATTGTTTTGTCAGGAATTATTATCTCGCTGACCATATCGAGCCAGGAGTAGGTTATTGGGTTTTCAGTTTGAACTCTGTCGATTTGCCGATTATAGGAGTTCCCGTGGAACGATACGGGAAGGTAGTTTCGCGCGGTTGGAATCTTCTGGGTTCGACAATGAATATCCTGCCGATAGACACGGTTTCCGTTTTGCCGACAGGTTCAGTTATTTCGGTATTCGGTTTCGATGCACCTACTCAGAACTATGTTCCCTCGACAACACTCGACCCAGGCAAAGGATATTGGATGTTTATCGATAGCAACGGCACGATTTGGGTGCCAGGCGAATAAATCGGTGTATTTTTAGATGAAAAACTCGATATGCTCCTGTGAAATTGCTCGTGGTAAAGTATAAAAAGTATAAAATATATGCGGAAAATAATATTAACATTGCCTATTCTCTTTTTGATTACGGCGGTTGTCGTCGCTCAATCGGGGGCTCAACGGGAACGAATTTTCAGCGGAAATAGTTTTTCTGAGGATGAAACTGGTGCGAAACACAAAAGCATTTGGAAGGCTGTCGGGTTGTCTTTGCTTGTTCCTGGTTCTGGTGAGATGTATCTCGGTGCTGGCAGGTCGGGTGTTCCATTCATAGCAGCCGATGGTATCATCTGGGGTTCTGGAGCATATTTTGTCATAAAAGGATATTGGCTTTCGAGCGAATATAAAACTTTTGCGGCAAAATATGCCGATGTGTCTATCGATGGCAAAGATAGCGATTTTTTCAGGACGATTGGTCTGTATCCCGACCGCGATACTTATAATTATATCCAGCGGCTATACGATAGAGATGAATCCGTTACTTATCCTGAAACTCCCGAGTGGAATTGGCTTTGGCGAGACGAAGATAGTCGAGTTAGATATTACAATCTGAGAACGGATTCGGAAAGAGCATTCCGGAATTTTAAACTCGCACTCGGTGCAGCGGCGATAAATAGGTTGATTAGCATAATAAATGTCTTACGCCTCTCGAAAGGAGGTGCTGGATGGGATATTTCGGCATTCACATATCCGGATGGCGAGAATAATCTCGGTTTTTCTTTGAAAGTGAATATAAACCACAATATATTCAGCCAGAGGATAAAATGAAAAAAATTCTAATATCGGTGTTTTTTATATTCGGATTTATTTTTGCTCAGGAACTGGTGTCTATGAGCAATGGGCGAGTTGGTATCTTTGTCGATAAGGTTAATGGACAGTTCGCAATCGGCGATGTATCAGGAAATCCTGTTGTTCGGGGATATCCTAATGACCCGCATTATACTCATTTTTGTGTAAGATTTAATGACATATATTATTCGAATGAATCTGGTATTGGAGATGCTACTCTTTCTCTGCGTGATTCTGCACAGCAAATCGAAAATACTATATCTATACAATTCAGTCTTGGGTCGAATCGCGTATGGGAAAAATTTTATACATTGGACGAATCCGATGTAAGCGGTTTCATATATATCGAGTATGTTTTCTATAACGATAATCCCACCGACAGTGCTATTGTCGGTTTCTCCGAATATATGGACATTTTAGTCGGCGATAATCCCGCTCCAACGATTGTGGTTCCCGGCGATATTATAAGGCGTGAGAGAAAATTTATAAGCGCCATAATGCCAGCATATTGGACATTTTTCAGCGATTATGGCGATACTAATTCGTTTTTAGCCCAAGGCGTTCCAATTGGAAGAGACGAACTATACGCCGATATGGTCGTTTTCAGTAATGCAGATTCTATACACGATGCAACCTGGGACTATGTGGCTCTGACCGACTCCATTATAGACCTCGCAACTTTTTTGCGATGGAATACGGAAATTGTCAATCCATACGGTATCTATATAGTCGGTCACTATTATGGACTCGGCTATCCGAACGCCGAAATCGAGGATGTTCTGAAAAAATTAACTCCCGCTCGATATATAATCGATTCGCCTTACCCAAATCCCACGAATGGTGCAACAAATATCGAAATCGAAATTTTAGACCACACCCAAAATATTTCATTGGATATTTTCGATATTTCTGGAAGGCATATCGCTCATCTGTTCGATGGCAATCTCGATATCGGGAAGCATCGGTTTAACTGGGATTTAAAAGATTTTTACGGGAAAGATGTTCAATCTGGAATATACTATTTTGTTGTTTCGTCTGGTCCGAGCAAAAATGCTCGTTCAATTGTAATCGTAAGATAATAAATTAAAAACAATTGGAGGCAGAAATATGAGAAAAGCGACTATATTTTTCATATCGTTTTTTATTTCTGTGATATTTGCAGAATACCCATCGGGGTATTTTTATGCTATTTTCAGAAACGATACATTTTGCGTAAAGCCTGTAATCACGGATTCCACGACAGAAGCTGCTTGGTTCGATTATACATCGGCGAGTATGCATACAGGTTTCGAGACCGCCTACGAAAGCCATTTTTTCTTTTTCTACAACCCTATGACAGGCAATATCGGATTTGTTATCCAGCACAATATCGATGAGACAGGCACTGCTGATGCTACTTGTATCCTGTATCTCGATGATATTCCTCCTGCTTGCTCTCTCGCAATGAGTGACGATGCTGGCGAGTTCGATTTGACAGCATATCCGCAAGGAAACTGGCACTGGTGGGTCAATACAGATGGCGGTGCATTCTATATTCCCAGAGATGAGTGGCAATTCACCCTCCGTGCGACTTATGGAAGCACCGACCCCATTCGTTCGATATGGTTCATATCCGACGATGACGGCAGCGATAGAATTCGTCTCGATACCGTATATGTGGGACAGGAGGATACATTGATTGTTGGACACGGATTTCTTCAACTTCTTACCTTTGTCGATTCGCTCGATTTCGACAGCGTGAATGTGTATACTGTGGATACATTGCACTATCCTGTCTGCAATTCGGATGAAACGAGCGACACACTCATAATTACGAGCATTACGCTAAATCACCCGGAAGCATACTCGATTGTTTATTATCCCACAGAATTGGCACCGGGCGACTGCGATGACATAATTGTCACATTTCATCCATCCGACACAGGTTATTTCTACGATACTCTCGAAATAGACAAGTTAATTCCTTGCGATTCGACCACTTATGTGCCGATTTTCGGGCGTTCGATTCAGCCGAGAATAGATTCCGTCTGGTTTTCTGAGGAAACCGATTGCGATGGACAAAATATTGTCGAGATATGCTATGATTTTTACGGTGATGCAGAGGTTGCCAATTCTGTTCAGGCGTTTTTCTCGCACGAATCTCTTGGCGGAGAATGGTTTAATTTTTCAGAATTTGCCGTTGATGATACTACGGGTGATTTGGGGGACTCTGTCTATCCCGGTGTCCACTGCTTCAACTGGAATTTGGGCGAGGATATCCCCGGTTTCGAGCAAGATAGTTTTGCTGTCAAAATCGGATTTTCCACAATTTTGGATACATTCATTATAGTCGATTCAATCGATATATCCTCCCGTTCAAGATACGGTCATGGGCTCGCCTACGGCGACAGTTTTTTCTGGATTTATGACAATAATGCCCAAAAAATCTACAAGGCAGAGTGTCTTGATTTCTCCACCTGTCCTCCGATTGATTCCTTCTATGTTGGAAGATTCAACTGCGATATAGATTATTATGACGGATATGTTTATTACAGCACGAACAACTCATCGTCAGTGGCAGATGATACAATTAAGCGGATAAATGTTGAAGATGGTTCTCGAGAGGTCGTCTTTGTATTTCCCACCGCAACAGATATTGAAGGATTGCAGGTTACTGGTGGATTTTTATATATTTCTCTACATTCGTCCACCGATTGGAATTTGTGCGAGCTCGACCTTTCCACTCTCCCAGCAACTTCGGTTGACACCATAATTCATTCTAACAGGGATACCTGCTTTGCCCTTATGGAGGGGCTCGCTAATGCGATGGGATATCTTTGGGGATGCAACAATGATGGCTACATAGGACAAATAGATTTGGGCACGGATTCAGCAGTCGGATGTCATCCTGTCCCCAATATCGGATATGGTGCGGAAGGTTTGTGTTGGGATGGAGAATACCTTTGGTATCAAAACAACGAAACAGAATGGATTTATAAGATAATGATAACCGATACGGCGTCGAACTGGACTATGGTATCTAATCCAGTCGATTCCAAATCGCCCGATGTCTCGCTGAACTGCCCTGCCGATACGATATTCTATGGAGATACGATTACATTTCTTTGGAATGTTTTCGATATGTTCCCGAACGCCGACGAGCAATGCTCGGTGTTCGTCCATTACTGCGATGGTGTCGATACATTCCTCGCCGATGATTCGATTATATGGACACCGCCGATGGTCGTCTGCGATAGTGCATATATAGCGGTATCAGCTCCCGATTCGTTCTGCAACTGGGGGAACGATAGCTGCGGTTTTAGAATTATAGCCGCTGGAAGTTTGGTTGTCGTATTTCCCGAGACATCGGCTTATGCTTGCGATACAATCGATGTGCCTATTACCGCCAGAGATATACTTTTACCAATTATGAATGAATTCGATATCTGGTTTAGAGTGAACAGTTCTATTGCGACAGTTCTCGGTTTTACTTCGACTGTCGAACCCGCCGCCGATTCGATTTATTTCGATGGCTCAGAGGATAATTGGCTTATAAAATTCTTGTGGGATTCGAGAAACATTTTGGAAAACGATACACTTGGCTATCTTCGAATGGCTATATCTTGCGGTGCAAACGGCGGGGATATTACACCGCTATATATAGATTCGGTAAAATCAGATATTATCGATACATATTGGGATGATGGCTATGTTGTCGTGAATTACAACCCTGCTCAGTGGTTGGAGGTTCTACATCTCGACGACACGACAGGACAGAAGGATAGGATGGATTTAGCATTCGGCAATGCTCACGAAGCCAGCGAAAATTACGATGCATCTTACGATATAATATATGTTTCTCCGCCACTATCGGGGGTGGATGCTTGGTTGAAACTCGACGACCCCGAACATCCGGCGATAAACAGGCTTTCGAGAGATGTGCGCGATATGATTCCAATAAATACTTGGCAGGTCGTTATAAACGAGGATATGGGGTTGTATGTCCATTGGGATACTCGCACATTCGACGAGGGATTATACATACTGAATGGCTATCAGGATATGCGTGTGGATACAGATTACTATGCAGTTCCTTATGAGACATTGACCATAACCTGGTCGTTGCCAGAGCTCGAACTTAATTCCATACATCTTTATCCCGGCTGGAATTTGGTGTCCATACCTTTTTATAATCCATCTGCGGGGGCATCCTCGATTTTCCCTTGGGCCATTGCTGGTCCATTGGGCTACGATGCATCTTCGGGTTCTTACTATTACGCCGAAAGTATTCAACCCGGTGCGGGATATTGGGTATTTTCACTGAGCGATATGGACATTCCAATGGTTGGTGAACCAATTTCTCGATATGTTTTTCCTGTTCAAAGAGGATGGAATCTTGTCGGTGCTACGATAGATTCTATCCCAGTGGATACGGTTTCTATCTCGCCATCGGGCTCGGTAATTTCTTTATTTGAATTCGATGCAACAACCCGAAACTATTTACCTTCATCGGTTCTCGCTCCCTGTAAGGGATACTGGATATTTATCGATAATTCCGGCTATCTATGGGTGCCCGGCGAATAGTAAAATAACGATTGCTAAATAAAAAAAGTTGCTTTTAGAAGTGAAATTTATATTTTTTTAAGATAAACATCGATAATCTTACACGAGAATAAGGAGGTTGCGCCCCATCTCAACTGCAAATATTTTATCATAGGCAAAATATAGGTCACACAGAAGCTTTAATTTGGAGGTATAAAATGAAGCGGTTTTGTTTTGTGGCGCTTTTGGTGCTTATGCTTATCGCTTCTGCATGGGGTGCCAAACTTTCCTCTCGGCTCACAGAGAAGTTAGAAAACATCTCACCGAATCAACGAGTGGATATTATCGTATGGTTGACTCAACCCGATGGTTGGGCACAAAGGCGCGCAGAATTGGAACAGATGACGGGCGAAGCGAGAAGGCGATATGCGGTGCAATCGATGAAAGATTTCTACTATCGTCATGTTACATCTGTTCGCGACCTCGTTTCGAGGTTGGCTCAGGATGGAAAAGCTACATTCGGCAAAGACTTATGGGGAGCATTTTCTTTTTCGGCACAGGCTACGAAGGATGCGATTATGCAGATTTCTAATCATCCGGATGTAAAATTTATTATGCTCGATGAACCTTTTCCGCATCGATTTATGCTTCCTTACGACCCTGGCGACCCATTCTCTAAAATTGAATGGAAAATAAATAATCCTGCCCCTCCAGATATTACCAAAGCTACGATGTCCAATGCCTGGCAGATAACTCATACATATGTCAATAATGCTTGGTCCACAGGGTATAATGGCGATGGAGTTATAGTGGCGATTATAGATACAGGTGTCGATTATACTCACGGTGATTTGTCGGGTGTGATGTGGCATAATCCGGGTGAAACGCCTGGAAATGGTGTCGATGATGATGGCAACGGATATGTGGACGATTATTACGGTTACGATTTCTACGACCACGATAGCGACCCTATGGATAATCCCTCAGATATACATCACGGGACGATGTGCGCAGGTATGGTCGCCGGCGATGGCACAGGCGGATGGAACACGGGTGCTGCTCCCGGTGCGAGAATAATGGCTATTCGCACGGGGAATGGTTCATCGTTTTGCGGTTCTTCGGATGAAATAGATGCATTCCAATACGCTGTGGATAATGGTGCTAATGTCGCGAGTATGAGCTATGGTTCTTATCCCAGTGATGGTGTAAAAGATTATTATCGTTATGTAATCGATGCGATATTCGGTGCTGCGGGGATACCGCTAATAGTTGCTGCTGGTAATGGAAACAGTTCTGGTGGACATTATTCTATTCCTTACGATATATCTACACCTGCGGATATTCCGCCACCTTGGTATAATGCCTCGGTATCCGACCCTGCTGGTCCTGTGATTGCCGTTGGAGCGACTACCACTTCCGATGCTGTCGCGAGTTTCTCATCTATCGGTCCTACCGAGTGGGATTTTGATAGCTACTATACCTCTGGTTGGCACGATTATCCTGCATCGAGCAGATTGATGAAACCCGATGTTGCTGCACCAGGGGAAAATATAGTCACAACTGTTTACGGCGGTACCTATGTATACGAATCTGGAACATCCTTTGCCTGTCCATTCACCGCTGGCGTTGTTGCACTTTTACTATCGAAAAACGGCGAATTGACACCGAGGCAGATAGATTCCGTTCTCGAGGTCAGTGCTACCGATATCGGTTCCACAGGAAGAGATAACTATTCTGGTGCGGGTTTGATAAATGCGGATTCGGCTCTATCACTTGTCTCTGGTAAAGCATTGGCAATCGATTCGACGAGATTCGACGATTCTGCCACAGGCGATAATGATGCTAATCTCGACCCTGGCGAGACTGGAAATGTCGTCATCTATCTCAGGAATGCGGGCTCTACATCTATGTCGGGAGTTAATGTCAATATGACATCTGTGACAAATCCTAATGTGACTATTGTCGATGGCAGTTCTTCCTATGGAACGATGGCTCCTGGCGAAACAAAAGTAAATACATCCGACCCGATTACGCTCTCTATTTCTGCATCCGCATTGTATGCCGAGGATTGTAAATGTTATCTTACGATAAGCGATGGCTCGGGTTATTCCCATCCTGATTCTATCGAATTCAGAATAGGGATTTATCCTGGGGAAGCGATTTGGCACGATACACTCGCGACATTGAGAATTCCAATAACTAATTTCTCTATAATCGGTTATTTCGGTGGTTTGTATTGGCCTTGGCCCTCGGATAGTTCGAACAATCTATACATCGCATATCCTATGGTGGGGAAAAATACAAATTATGTTGCCGATGGCGGCGAGGATTTTTGGGCATTCGATTCGATTTGGCAATACGACCCAGGCGGTATAGCTGACAAGCAGACATCGACATCCTTTATCGATTCGACCAACGATTATCAGGTTATTCAATACACTTATCAATGGCGTTCTTCTCCCAATGAGGACTTTATAATTTTCTATTACAAAGTATTTAATAGAACAGCATCGACAATAAGCGGTGCGAGATGCGGTTTCTACGCCGATTTCGATATTCCGCCATACGATACAAACTATGCTGTCGCTGACGATGCCAATCAGTGGGCATATACTTATCATTCTACCTCGGGTCCTTACGCAGGGATTGTCGCACTCGATGGATACAATCTCGGAAGTGTGGTGGATAATCCACAATATGTATATGGCGATACATTCGGTATGGGCTGGACAGATACTGTGAAGTGGCGATTTTTGGACGGCACTTATAATGCTTCTTCTGGTTCCAGTGCAAAGGATTGGTCGGTCATTTTGTCTTTTGGTCCGTTCGATATTCCTGTTAGCGGTTTCATCACATATTGCGCTGCTATCGTTATGGGCTCGAATCTATCGGATTTTCAGACCAACGCTAATCAGGCGAAGACGATTTATTCGTCTATGGCACTTCACGCCGATGATAATGGCGGTAAAATCCCCGAGGATGTGGCTTTGTTCGGAGCGTATCCGAACCCGTTCAATAGTGCTACAAAAATTGTCTATGCGCTGACAGAACCGGGCAATGTAAAACTCGATATAATAGATATAGACGGGAAAATCGTAAAAACTGTCGATAGCGGCTGGCGGAACACAAAATTATATTCTATCCGATGGGATGGCTGCGATTATTCTGGCAGGACGATGCCATCAGGACTTTACTTTGCAAGATTACAATCCGAAAAGACATTGCTCGTTAAAAAACTTATGCTCACAAAGTAAAACCTCATAGTTTTTTCTAATTTCTTTTGCCCCCGTCAAAACCGGGGGCATTTTTTTGTCGTATTTCTAAGATTTTTCCATTTAGTATATTTCACCGATGGGAATCGGCGATTATTTGGTATCGGGAAGATTTCCGTCGTTTTCGATGCAATGCAATTGTATTTTTTGCTCCGTATTTTCATTTTTCATTTTTTCGATTTCCTTTGACATTAATGAGTTGTTAAGTAAATTATAAAAGATTTTATGGAACATTAAAAGGTTGAAAGAAATGCGATGTTATAGCGATGCTCCGCTCGGGATTTTCGATTCTGGTGTTGGTGGGCTTACGGTGGTCAAAGAGATATTGAAGCAATTGCCGAATGAGAGTTTTATATATCTTGGCGATACAGGGAGGTATCCTTATGGTTCTCGTTCGGCAGATATTATTCGCAGATTTGCCCTTCAAAATGCAAGATTCTTGATGGGTTTTGGGATAAAGGTTTTAATCGTTGCCTGCAATACGGCGTCGAGTGTGGCATTAGAAGAACTCAGAAAATGGATTTCGGTGCCTATTATGGGAGTTATCGAGCCGTGTGCAAGAGAAGCGGTCAAGTCGACTAAAAATGGGAGAATAGGTGTAATAGGCACGGTTGGCACTATTGCTTCTAACTCTTATCAAAATGCTATAATTACTTTAAACCCTAATATCGAAGTTTTTACTAAAGTATGTCCGCTATTTGTTCCGCTTGCTGAGGAGGGTTTGGTCGATGGTGAGATAACGGAACTTATTGCTCATCATTATTTAGATGGATTTCTGGAAAAAGGCATCGATACGCTCGTTCTCGGATGCACTCACTATCCACTATTGAAAAAAGCGATTGCAAAAGTTATGGGCGAAAATATCAAGATAATCGATTCGGCAAAAGCAATAGTGGAGGAACTTAAAAAATATTTGGTAGATGAAGAAATACTTTCGACTGGCGATAATAAATATAGTCGCTTCTTCGTAACCGATGCACCGCAGAGATTCAAGATAATCGGCACAAAATTTTTGGCGAGGGAGATAGAAAAAATAGAATTGATACAAATCGAAATTTAATGATTTAATGCTTGATTTTTATATAGTTATATTTATAATACAATTTAAGAATATTTAAAGGGGGAAATTTTAATGAATATTAGAAAAGTCCTATTTTTATTGATGATATTAGGTTTTTCAGCCATCGCTTTCGGCAATGGCGGTGGTTATGCTTGTTTTGGCTGTCCGGATGGTCGACCACCAGGGCATGCAGATTGGTGGGTAGAGGGTGATACTACCATAGGCAAACCCATAAGAATCGAGGTTATGGATTCATCGGTCGGCACTTTTAGTAGTGCGAGGGGACAATTTGGTATAGGTGGAATAGGACCGGAATTTACACCATTGATGAGAAGTTTTCATTGGCCTGACAGTTTGGCAGGTGAGCATTTTGTGTTATATATCGATGGCACTTATTACTCTTTTGTTTCTTTTTCAACAGACCAGCTGATTTTATGCGGTGGAACTCCTGTTACAGTTCATCAGATAAATGATTATTTTGTCGAGAGCGATACTATTATCACTATAGATAGTGTATATGAAATTCATTCTCATTGGCAGATACCTGTTGGAGTGGGTGGACTCATAGATTTTTATCAAATACTCAAACCTGTTACTATGGCTTTTGGTCCTGATACTTGCGGTCAAACAAGAATTTTATTTCGAGCATTCAACCAAGATTTTGCACCTCATAATATAGGTGTTAAACTTCTTATCGATGCATTCATCGGCACATCGGATAGACCGAGCATAATGATAGCGGGGGCTTATACAACTTACTCGCAATTTTACAAAGCCCCTGTTCCATCGTATTGGCAAGGGGCAGATAATCCCGATTTGTCAGTCGCATCGGCGGTCGCGAGAGGTATTCTTCGTGGAGGCGATGCTACTCCACCGGATTATTTCGCAATAGGTCAGCTACAATATATATCTCAATATATTTGGGTTAGGACAGACCTCGGATGTCATCCCGATTCCGAGTATTGGGTTAGTCTTTTCCCCGGTAATCCCACAGGTGATGTGGCTTTTCTTGTTCAGTGGAATCCGAGAAGTATTTCGGCGGGAGCACATTTCGATTGGGTTACTTATTATGGTTTTGGCTCCGATTGGGTTCCGCCGGCGCAGATGCCTATTTCGCTTATGTTACCGGATATTCGTTGCCACGATTGCACTCTCGATACTTTAATCACTGCATATACTCTCGTTACTCAGCACGATGCTTCGGGAAACACTTACTTTAACGATACAATTTGCATTTCTCCACCACCACCACTGACAATCGACACTGTAATTTGGGATGCTTCCTTTTATGGTGGGCATATTATAAATGATTCTTGTATCTTATTGGATAGTTTGCCTGCGGACAGCACAGCCAATATAGATTGGACGATTTACATTCCTCCAGACCTGCATACAACAGGATTAGTCGGGGATTTCGGATACTATGGTAATTCGGGAGATGTAACGGAAGCGACCGATTCATTTGTGACGATAACTATTCCGAGTTTTTCTGGTATTCCACCCGATATGACATTACTTTCGGACACATCTTTTTTCGTGAATTGCACTGATTTTACAATAGATGTGGAATATTCCGATGATGAGGGTATCGACCAGACGAGTGTTCTTCCCAATGTGAATGGTTATTCGGGAGCGGGATTCGTGGTTTGGCATCCGCCTGTCGATTTGAATTTCGATACATTCTATGTCGATGTCCCTGGGACGCTTTTCACTGTGGATAGT
>CAYRNI010000008.1:6270-17894 GCA_964425665.1 uncultured bacterium | reverse complement strand
GCTGGGATAGTGCGAATTCCCGATGCCGATACACATTGTGTCGATATATCGTTCACTCCCACCGATATTCCCAGTGAGACAACTGTTACTGTTTGCGTCACTTATGCTATCGATAATGTGGATGCGAGTTGTTCGCCGAATGTAGCGGATACTACCTGTTGGTCTTTTATCGTCGATTATACTGCACCCGATGTCGAATTTATTACGCCCCCCAGCTCGATATATGTCAGCTGTGATACTCCGACAGTATGTTTCGTCGTGAATGATATGAACGGTTTCCTGACATCTCCTTGTGAAAGTCTCGTCGTATGGATAGAAAGTGCAGCATACAATGCTTGTGACCCGAATGTGTCTATAACAGGCGATACGGTTTGCATTCGCGATGCATACAACTCACCTTATGTTAGCGGGACAGAAGTAAATGTCACAATCGTTCATCTCTGCGATACATTGGGAAATTCCATCGGAACCTCCACAATAACCGATACATTCTATATGGATACTCAGGGACCTTGGGCTGCTTCATTGGACCCGCCAGATAGTTCGTTCATAATGCCACCGAGCCCTGTCAGTGCCCCTATATGCTCCGTGCTTGTGAACGACGATTATGCTGGAATAAGTCTCGATTATATAACCGTCAGAATGTCGATAAATGGAGGACCCGACTCTGTTTTAAGATATCCCGATGACCTTTCATTCAGCTCGGGATGGCTAATTGTCCATTCCGATTTATCCGATGCTGGTTATCTCGATACGGTTTGTTTTACGCTCGACACTTTGTTCGATAATTCTGATGTCTGCCCACCGAATAACATAGACCCGCCGTTTAATTGGTGTTATATAATAGATAATGAACCGCCCGAGGCGATTTTGGTGCAACCTGAAGATAGTTCAACTTGGGCGTGTGGACTCGGCGAAGGATGGATTTGTATAGATTTTATAGATATAGATGATATAAATTCAGGTTCTATTGTCGTTACTGTTGGTAATTCTGCTCCTGTATCGTCGGGATGGCTTTATTACAGCGATGTAGATAGATTTTGTGGGATTATTCCCGTCGATGCCACAATTAATTCCTGTGAACCTGTGCCGATAGTTGTCGCACAGGTAGCGGATACTCTCGGAAATATCGCTTTATTCGCGGATACATTCTATTTTACACCCGATTTGGAAGGTCCTTACGCTGGGTATATGTTCCCGAATGCTGCTACTACCGCGGAGGACTCGGTGGTTTTCGAGGTTATCGATGATTGCTCACCCATTAGCGAAAGTCAAACTTGTTTTGAAATCACTGTGAGAAATATGGGAAGCACTGTGGGGGCTATAACTGTTTGCGGTGATGACCCCAATATAAATTGGTTCCCTGGTGCATATTCCTCTGATGACACTGCTGTATTTCATTTAAATGATATCCTCGACCCACTCGGGATGGAACTCGGAAGTGGCGACAGTGTATATGTATGTCTCGTTCAGTCTTCCGATACGCTCGATGACAGCATTTGCGGATATAATGGAATATCGGATACAACTTGTCTATCGTTCTTTTACAGTCTCGGCGGTCCATCGATTGCTATTTTAGACCCGCCAGCAGGTTCTAGCATTTCCTGCGATAGTTTGTGCATAACATTCGCCTTTCAGGATAGCGATGGTGTGGATTCTTCCACTATCCGTATCACTTATCAAATAAATGGTGGTGCTATAATTCCGGCAACGATTGATTCTCCGTTTGTTAGTTGGATTTCGGGCACTTCAATCGGGGACCCCGATAACCTAATTCTTTGTATCCCCGGCATTTTGATGGATGGCGACCAGATAACTGTTTCTGTGGATTCTGTCAGCGATTTGTTAGGTGTGCCGAATACCGCTCCTCGAAGTGGAACCTACTGGATGGATTGGGAGCCACCTGTAATCGGTGCTTATTCGCCTGCGGATTGGGAGGAAATATCCACTGCTCGTCCGCTTATTTGGGCTACTGTTAGCGATTTGGTTGCGGGAGTTAATCCGCAAAGTGCCTGCTTCACTTTCGATGGGACTACTACTTTCTGCTGGGACGATTCGATAATATATTGGATTGATGATACCGTGTTTTTCAACTCGACAGCCGCTGGAATGTTTTTCAATGGTGGGGACACTGTCGAGGTCTGTCTCGATGTCGCCGATAATGCTACTATGTGCGATTCCAATGTAACAGATACCTGTTGGCATTTCACTGTTTCTTCTGGCGGTCCTATTGTCGATGCTATCGAGCCTGCGGAAAGTTCCATTATAACTTGTGATACTATCGATTCTCTCGTAATAGTTGCAGCGGATAGCAACGGTGTTAATTTAAGCACTTTTCATATTGTTGCCGATGGTGCAGGAGCATCTTACGATATTACTTATCCTAATCCTTCGATTCACACGGTCGGCGATACTATCATAATCGATGCAGTTTTCGCAGATGAAGGCACCGTTTTGGTGTCTGTCGAGGTCCAAGATAGTCTCGGCAATGCTATATCTGGTGGTTCTTACCAGTATTGGTTCGTTGTCGACCATTCTGCTCCTTATATAACCGAATATACGCCGTTGTGCGATTCCACAGCGATGAATATTCCCGAAACGCTATGGGTCATTGCCGAGGATGCTTATGGTTATCCCGACCCTAATATGTTCTGTATTGGAATTATCGATACGAGTGGAGATACTATCAATGTTTGTGGCGACACGAGTTCCGCAATTGTCGGTGTTGGCGATACGATTTTCGTGATTTTGGATTCGCTCGGAATCGCTTACGCTGGTGGCAATACGATTATTTGGTGGATAGAGCAGTTTGCCGACTATTCCGACCTTTGCACACCTAATTATGGAGAAGTCGGTGATACCTGCCGAATTCCTATATCGTCCACAGGACCCGATGTTAGTATAATCGACCCGCTCGATATAAACGGGGATGGATATATTTACTTCGGGTGTTCGTATCCTTATACTTTCCAGTTTTTACTGGATGACCCCGATGGTTTCGATACATCCTCGATTTGTGTTGTCTATTCTTGTATTGATACAGGCACAGGGGACACGATTACCACAGTGAGTCAGTGCTGGCCCGACCCCGATTTGTCGGTAATCGGTGATACACTGTTCTGGGATGTTCTCTCGTTCCCCTGCCCTGCTGGAAATGAAATGCACATCACTGTTCAGGTCTTGGATAATCTATTGAATCCGCAGAGACCGAATGAATTTATCGTAGTGATAGATACCACTGCTCCCGGTTTTGAAATTATAAGCCCTGTTTGGGCTGAAAGCGTATTGACACTCACGCCCGATATAGTTCTTCGTTTTCCCGACCCTGCTGGTCCGGATACGAACTCGATTTGTGTTAGATTGATGTGGAACACTTTATTTATGCCACCGAATACACTCGAGGTTTGTAATTCCGGCGATACGATAGAATGGTCTGGCGATACATTGACATTGCACACTCCAAATGGATTATTCAACACGGGCGATAGCGTTCAGATTTGTGTCGATACTGTCTATGATGCCGCCGATGCCTGCCCTAATTGGGCATTCATCGATACTTGCTATTGGGTATTTATCGCACAAGGTGGTCCGGAGGTGAGCCTAATCTATCCTGTTCCAGATAGTCTCGGTTTAGTGTGTGCTAACGATTCGTTCGTATTTGTTCTTTCTGACCCCGATGGTCTGGATACGAGCACTGTCCATTTCGCCGATGATGGAACAGAGCATCCGATTGGAACTAATCCCTATTGGGCGGATGAGACGACACTCGTATATGTTCCACCATCACCATATACTTGGAGTCCTGTTTATTTATCCCTTTGGGGAATGCAGGATTTACTCGGATACGAATCGGATTCGACTGTGTTCACTTTGAATATGGATGTTCAACCTCCTGTTGTTAGTTGGGTTAGTCCTGGAACTCCGCCAGAACCGATTTTAATTCCTCCTGGAATTCCGCCGTTTCAAATTCATATAGTCGATTCGCTAAGTTCTGTGGATAGTGTGACGATTCTATTTTTCCCGCACGGTCTCGATAGTGTATCCTATCCTGTGGATGCCGCACTCGGAGATGGAGATACATTGACCTGGGATGTAATCACATCGATTTTGCAATATAATTCTGATGTTGCAGCCGATACATTTCTTGCCGGCGATACCGATTCGGTATGTGTCATTGTCGCTGATAATCCGAACTGTGCGGGTTATAGCAATCTGGATACTACCTGCTGGGAGTATGTTGTAAGTGCTACTTCTGGACCTATACCTACATTAATTTTACCCGAGAGAGACAGCTCCACAATCGCCTGCGATTCGTTTATAATCGAATGGAGTTGCTATACGCTTATGCATCTCCGTCATTCGAATGCACAGGTTTCGCTTCAAATCGGTGCTGCTGGAACTCCTACGATTTACGATGATGCATCCGGCGCGATAAGTTATACGGACGATATATTGATATTCGCTCCGCCGCCTTCATTATTTACCGATGGCGATACGATTTATGTGCAGATAATTCATATCGAGGATGCACTCGGCAATCCGACAGATAGTTCGGATGTTTATACATTCATTATAGATAGGTCGGGTCCTGCGGTTGTTTCGGAATATCCAACAGGAAGTATTTTGGACCCGCACCCTACGATTTGGTTCTATTTAGAGGATTTGAGTCCTATAGATACGGCATCGGCGGTGGTATCCGTGACTGTCAACGGTGGAACACCGACAATATATAGAATAACCGACCCCGAGATGCTATGGAGTGATGACACGATGTTTATTGCGGGGCTTGAATTTTCGGGTGGTGATACGGTTCTCGTTTGTCTCGACTCTATCGCCGATATCCCCGACACTTGCGGTCCGAACTGGACGACAGATACTTGTTTCCAGTTCGATTTACCTCAGGGAGGACCGACCGCAGAATTGATTTATCCACGGGATTCGACGACGACTTTCTGCACCGACCAGAATTTCGTAATCGCACTGTGCGATAGCCAAGGTGTGCTTTTCGATAGTCTGGAAATTTACATTCAGCACGGCGATGGCACTATCGATTCCTTCGATGCAAGCCATATATCGAATATGACACTGATAACCCACATTATAGATGATAGCACGCATTGCGATACGATAATCGTTCCACCGCTGTCGTCCTTTACCGATGGTGAAACCGTGCAGGTTACACTCGCTCAGGTGCTGGATACATTATTTAATCCCGGAATGTCAGAATTATGGACATTCTTCATCGATTTGTCTTCACCTGTGGCAGATAACTTTGTTCCCGCCGATGGCTCGGTTATATACGATTGGAATCAGCATATTTCCGCTCGGGTCTGGGATTCGATTAGTTGGCTCGACACGAACGCAATCGGTGTTCTGATAACAGATAACGGAACACCTTGGCTGAACTATACTTGGGATTCTCCCGAAGTGTGGTATGATAATTCTGATTCCACAGTCCATATTCAAATCGATAGCCTGTGGAATGAATTTCACGAATACTGTATATATTTGAATGTTCAGGACAGCACGGATACGGTGCTATGTCCACCTAATGATACAATAATCGGTTGGTGCTTTACTGTGGGCGATGACGATTCCACGGGACCTGAGATATTCGTTTCCGACAGTTGCAATTGGCCTGCGATGTCCTCCAACTTCTTTGTCGCCTGTTCGCTTTGGGATACATCTGGCATATACGATGACGCCACAGATATGGGTGGACAAGGTATTTTCCTCGTCTACGATACCGCCGGTTGTCCGAATTTGAGTAGCGGAAATTATCTCGGAGTTGTTCAAATGGATTACACCGCTGGCGACGAGTTCGGTGGAATCGCTCAGACATTGCCTGGTGCGTTCCCGCTGTTCGATGCTGGAACATGGCTTTACTATGTTATTTATGCTTACGATAACGATTTCGATTTCGATACCACATTCGATAGAACACAAGCATATTCGGTCTGCGAGAGTTGTTATTTCCACGATATAGTCGCGCCGAGTATTTGGGCAGATAGCCCGCAGGATGGATGGTTCTACTCCTGCGATTGCGAAAATCAAGAAATCGTTATCGGTTTCCTCGATTATGATGGTTTCGATGTCTCTGCCGGAACTTTGGAGGTGAATGGCGTTATATATCCATTCGATACATTGCTGAGTTCTGAAATCTCGTTCACTGGCTCGGTGGCACTTCCTGGAACTACATATCTTCATTTTACTCCCGATACTTGCTGGCAGGATGGCGAAACTGTCAGCGTCAGAGTGTGGAACTGGGCGGATATTTTCGGAAATGTATGGGAAGATTCGATATATACATATTCGTTCACGGTCGATTTGACGCCGCCGACAGTATATTACGAGCACTGTTATGATGATACTAATCTGTATATCGACCAGTTCGATACTGTGAGTATCGAAATTACGGATGAACTCGCCGGTGTAAATCCCGATAGTATCGAGGTGGAGATTGTAGGGAAGCATTTGGAGGACGGTTCTTATAATCCAACATATGATTATATAAATCCATATACTGTCTATGATAATGGAGTTTCCTACGATGATAGTTCGGGAATGTTGACCTTGATAATTCCTCGGCTCGCCAATCTACCGATAGAAAATGAGGATTCGGTATGGATAGTGGTTTCAAAATCCTGTGATAATGCTCGAGGATGCGGTTCGAACTGTATTACAGATTCTATGTCCTGTCCGAAATATATTGTCGCAGAATTTGTCTGTCGTTCGCATCCTAATCCGTTCACTCCGAATGGCGATGGTTCGAATGATGTCGTGTATATTCAATTTCCTAAGATGGTTTTCCGCGATGCCACTGTTTATATTTACGATATGCAAGGTGTTGAACTTCGTAAGGTAACCGTCGGTGATGCTCATTCATATACTTGGGATGGTATGGACAGTAAAGGAAATGCCTGTCGTCCAGGTGTATATCTCTATGTTATAAAGAGCGGCGATGAAGTGATTTGCACGGGAACGCTCGTGTTGGCTCGATAATTTATTTTAATGCAGTCGCAGTGAAGGGAGAAAAAATAAAAAAAGTTCTGTGGGAAATAATAATTGTGGTTTTCTCGATTGTCGGATGTAATAAGGATAATTCTAATAATGATGATTATACTTATTCCGAACCCGAACTGATTAGTTATGATGTGAGTGAGAATTGTCAGGATTGGACACGGACAAATGTCAGTGCCACAGGATTTGTGATTCATATTCGCAATAGTGCATTGTTCGGTGTGTCGAAAGATTCGGTTTCTGTTAGTCTCGAAAGTTTCGGCGATACATTGAAATTGACCGAGATGGGTTATCAAAGTCATTTCGATGATAGTATTTGCTATTTCGATATTTCGGCGGATATTCAGGTTCATATAAGTGGAACATATTGGGTTCAGATTTTTCGCGGAGTCAACGGCGGTGCTACTACACTCGACTGGTATGGAAATGTTGTAGTTTCTGGCGATTGAGATGATTGAACTGGGGGGATGAAATTTGGGTTGTAAAATTTAATCGGGAGATTTATGAATTTTAATAAGTTGGAAATAATCTTTACGATATTGGCGATAAGTTTCGGTCTCGCTATGTCTCAGGGTGATTATAGCAGGAAAATGGCTATATATGGGACATCGAGGGCGAAATCTACCGTCATCAGCACGCAGAACGACAGTGTAGGTGCGATAGTCGAGCATTCTGGGATATTCTCCATCGGAACTGCTGGTGGGAAATCGCTGCTTTTCGGATACCCGTTCAGCGCGCAGACATCGCACACACATTTCCATATCGATGGTTCGCTGTGGGGCGATTATGACGATACTATTGCGGGGCATCCTTTGCCTGCACCGATTACAGTTGCTCCGCATCGGGTCGGTGATTCCATAATTACATCGTGGACTGTCGATGGAGTTCAGTTCACGCAGGTTCTCGTCCCTACTTATGTGGGAGTGAATCCACAAATCAGAATCGAATACCGAATAGAAAATGCCGATGCGATATCTCATAGTGTCGGTCTGCTTTTGTTTCTCGATACGATGATAGGAACGAACGATTGTGCTCCAATCGCAACTCCATTGGGATATTTCGAATCCGAGCAGGAATTTGTCGGCGATGTGCCATCGTTCTGGCAGGCTTTCGAGGAAAGTCCATTTCAGCCACCGGACAAACTCGTTGGACAAGGCATTATAATCGGTGCCGATGCCACTCCTCCTGATGTTTTGGTCTACGGAAATTTCTGGAACTACCATTCTGTCGGATGGGATTACACATTCGCGGGCGGATTGTTCAGCGACAGTGCTGTTCTACTGCGGTGGAATCCGATTATGCTCGCACCGGGAAATCATCGGACGATTATTACCTATTATGGTATCGGTGTGGCAGATAGAACCGTTGGAGAAATATCGATGTCGCTCACATATCCCGAGCAAATTCGTCCTGCACATTGCGATGGTTTCTCGCCGGACAGTTTTGTTATAACACTATTTGTTTCGCCAGAGGATACAATCGGTGGTGCAGTGGCATCGCTGAGAACTCCGCCGTTTTTGAATATTGTCGGTGATGACACGAAGCCTATAATTCCAAGTATAGTTCTGCCTGATATGATGGGGACGGCATCGTGGAGAGTCGCCGTTTCATCGGATGCCTCGACACAAACAGGGACATTGAGCGTAGAACTGACGACACCAGGATATTCTCCGACATCTATAGAGAGGGAAATAGATATAACCGCTCCCGATGGTTATCCCCCTGATATTTCGCTCGTTTCGGAGATACCATCGCCTGTTGTTCGTGATACTCTGACAATAAGATTGTCTATAACGGATGAGAGCGGAGTCGATATGTCATCGGCGGAAGCGAGAATAGATGGTTCGCCTACTTCATTCGATTGGGATGGCTCGAATATGTCGATTCGACTCGATAGTTTAGCCGATGGCTCGCATAATTTTGTTGTATCGAATGTGAAGGATATCTATGGTTGTATTTCCGAGCCATTTTCTTTGGAATTTGCTGTCGAGATGCCACCTGCACCGGAGATTACAATCTTGAATCCTCTGCCCGATGCGGTTTCGAGTTGCGAGGAGGACACGATTGAGATTTTGGCGAACTGCCCCGCGGGATTTTCGATGGAACTATCATCTCTACAAATAGATGGAACTTCCGTTCCGTTCGCTCTTCGCGGCGATACTGTTATTTCTTTCGCGTCGGGGCTCGCCGATGGCTCGCACAACATTCATTTCGAGGTTTTCGATGAACTGAGTCGTTTCGCAGAAATCGATTGGAATTACACCATAGATAGAACGCCTCCGCGATTGTCATCGGGGACGGAAATTTTAACTTTGAGTTCGCCATACGATGTTATCACATACGCGATAGAAGATGATATTTCGGGAGTGAATAGTGCATCCGTCGGTGTTCATATCGCATTCGGTGAGGATACGGCTGTCGCATATACGGGTTCTCCGGGGGTTATATTCGATGGGCATAATCTCGCGATAACATTGGGCGATATGGGTTTGGATTTCACAGGTTGCACGAATTTATCCATTCGGGTTCTTGCGGGGGATAATGCACAACTTTGCGGTGCGAATTATCTCGATACGATGGCTTTTTCTATGGCTATTCCCTGCACTCCACCGAATATCGTTTTAATCGACCCCGAGGGAACATCCGCTTGCGATACGATAAATGTAGTTATGCTTATCGTCGATGATAATGGTGTCGATGCCGACTCCGCTTGGGTAGAATACGATGGCACGAGATACGACCTGACAACACACAATCTTAATCTGTATGGCGATACGCTCGTTTTCAAACTTTCATCTGCGGGAATTCCGAGTGGCGATATTTCGATACAGGTGGGCGGAATTTCGGATGGTTGGGGAAATGAACTTTCTGCTGGGACTACTGTTTCTGTTACTGTCGACCATAGTCCTCCGAGAATATTATCCATAACGCCATCCGATACATTGACAGGTTCGGAGACAATCGTTTTCCGATGTATCGACGATATTAGCGGAATTTCACCTGATAGAAGTTTCATAATTTGCGATGGCGACACGATGAGATACCCCGATGAAATGGGTTATGATGGTTCATCTATTTTTGTGCCATCGGCGTTCTGGCTGCCCGCACTCCATTACGATACGATGACTGTTTGTGCTCACATTGTAGATAATGTATCAGAATGCATTCCGAATTCTGTGGATAGTTGCGTTGAATTTGCGATAGAACAAAGCGGACCCGCGTCGGCGCTGATTTCGCCGCCGAGCGATTCATTTATCGGATGCACGACTCAGGAAATTAAAATACTGTGGTTCGACCCCGATGGTTTCGATAGAACTGGTTCATCGGTGGAAATAAACGGTGTTTCTCATTCTGCCGATGATACTATTTTCCATTGGCTCGGCGATACGATGAGTTTTACCGTGAATACGGATTCAATTTCGCGGATTCAGATTGTTCTGTCGGGATACGATATTTTGGGCTTCGGTTCATCCGACACATTCGACTTATCTGTCGATAGAACACCACCCGAGGTTCGCTTCATTTCGCCATCGCCGGATAGCGAACTTTTCGATATCTCTGCTATCTGGAAAATCGTTGTAGTCGATACGCTTTCGGGCGTGGATTGGGCGAATATATCTCTTCTTGCCGACGGTGACCTTTACACAATAGCCGATGAATCGCTGAATCGTATCGGAGATACTTTGGTGTTCGACCCGGAACTTGCGGGAATTACTGCGGCTGAAACTATTTCCTGTGCGATTCATCTGAATGATAACGCTTACATTTGTCCGAATGTTTTGGATACATCGTGGAGTTATTCTGTTTTTCATCCCGATTTTTGGTGGGAGTTGCTCGCTCCAAATGGTGTTTCCGCTTGCGATACGGTCGAGGCGAAAGTGATTTTCCATTCGAATTTCGCTATCGATTTCTCGTCTATTAGAACTGCTGTCGGGACTAACTCTATTCCAAATATGAATTCATCCGATACGATTTTTGTCTCGATACCATCGGATTTTTTGATATCCGGTGTGAACACACTCACGGTGTATAACATAATAGACAGCACGCACTCGCTCGCTGTCGATGAAACCGTATTCGTCCCGATTCTATACGATGCACTTCCGCCGACGATTTTGCCGATATATCCCGCTCCCGACGAACGGGTATCATCTGGAAGTTCCATAATCGCCGTTATCGACGACGATTATACAGGCGTCGATAGAAGCAGCGTTATGGTTCGGTTCAACGGAAATTCGTATGTTCCCGAAACGGTAAATTGGCGGGACGACACATTGGTTATGCCTTTACCCGACGATTTGCTCGGTTCTGTCGAGGTTTGTATAACTGCTGCGGATATGCCCGATATCTGCGAGCCGAGAAGTTCGCTGGTGTGCTGGAATTTCTATGTTCCCGGTGCGGGACCGAACATCGCCATTATCGAACCTCGAGATGGTGAATTCACTCACAATCCATCGCAGGATATCGTGATAATGGTTAGCGGTGAAAATGAAATCGATTGGGATGCGAGTATTTTGAGCATAGACGATATGGATTACAATCTCTCTAATTCTAATATAACGATTTCGGGCGATACGGTTCGATTTCATCCTGCGCAGAATTGG